>JBCDHO010000094.1:0-8335 GCA_038749855.1 Pseudomonadota bacterium | reverse complement strand
GGCGCAGGTAGCCGCGGATGGTCATGGCCAGCATGCCGCCCTTCGGTGGCAGCAGGCGGCCCGTGCGGCTGCGCGTGCCCTCGATGAAGTACTCGATAGGAATGCCCTCGGAGAGGATTTGCCCCACGTACTCGGAGAACACGGCCGAGTAGAGCTTCTGCGAGCGGAAGCTGCGCCGTAGGTAGAAGGCGCCGCCCATGCGCAGGATGCTGCCCACCACCGGCAGGTTCAGGTTGATGCCCGCGGCAATGTGGGGCACGGCCAGGCCGCGCACGTAGAGCAGGAAGGACATCAGGATGTAGTCTGCGTGGCTGCGGTGGCAGGGCACGTAGACGATTTCCCGGCCCAGGGCCTGCTCCTTGAAGCGCTCGAAGTGGTAGGCGTTGGTCTCGCCATAGATGCGCTTCAGGAACCAGTTGAGAATGAAGTAGGCGATGCGGACGAAGGTGTAGGAGTAGTTGGCGGCAATCTCCAGCGCATAGTCGCGCGCCTGGGCCGTGGCCGCCTCGGTGCTGATGCTCTCGCGGCGCGATTTCTCCATGATCGCCTCGCGCACGGCCGGGGACTGGATCACCCGGTCGACCATGGTGCGCCGGTGGGACAGGTCGGGCCCGATGACCGAGGCCTTCACGCGCCGGAAGTGCGTGCGCAGGATGCGGGAGACCTTGCGCAGGGCGCGGGCGCTGCCCGTGCCCTCGTCCAGGAGTTCTCTGAGGGAGATGGGGCGGCTGAACTGCACCACCGTGTCCCGGCCGTTGATGATCGTGCTGAGCAGGCGCCGGAAGCGGCCCATAACCTCCCAGTCTTCCGTGAACAGCACCTTGGCGAAGCCATCCGCCTTATCCGGCGCCCGGCCGACCAGCACCGTTACAGGCACCACCGTGACCTCCGCCTCCGGGTTGCGCTCGCAGTACTCCACGAGCCGCTGCAGCGTCTCCGAGTTGCGGCGTGGCACGGGGCGTCGGATGACGATGCCTTTCCAGCGCCGCAACGTGGCGTAGGAACGGCTCTCCAGCCGCTCCGCCGCCTCGATCGGCAGCAAAGGTCGGTCGATGCCCAGGTCCTGGCAGACCCGGTCGAGAATCAGCACGGACGACAGGGCGTAGTCCGCCATCACGTAGCAGACCGCGCCGCCCTTCGGCAGGCCCTTCTCGCCATCTGCGTCCGGCAGGACCTGGGCCTTCACCCACAGGTTCAGCAGCCAGCGCAGCAGCAGCTCCCACTGCAGCTTGAGGCGGGAGAAAAAGGTCCGGTTGTCGATGCCGGCGCTCACGCGGGGGCGGTCCTGTCGTCGTTGGGGATGGGGGAATTATCGCCCATTGGCCTGCTGGACACACGATCGGGGCGTTCGGGGCGTGAAAGACGCCCATAAAAAATCCGGGCTGGCACGAGGCCCGCCCGGAAGTCCGGCGGAGCCGGAGAGGATCGGTTCTTGTGCGGCAAGGCCACACAGTTTTGTTCTTTTTTTATTCTTTTTATTAAGTTATGGGTAAATTCTAAAGTGTAACTTTAACTTTTGTCAAACACTTTTATTAAAGAGTTTGACCCAAGCCCTTCTAATCCCTGGGAAATGGTATCAGCCGTCAACGGCGCCCGCAATTTCAGCCTGGATGGCCTCGGCCGCCGCTGCCGGGTCCGGTGCGGTCTTGATGGGCCGCCCAACGACCAGGAAGTCGGCGCCGTTGTCGATGGCCCGGGCCGGCGTCAGCACACGCTGCTGGTCGCCGAGGTCCGTTTGCTCGTCGTTGAAGATCGGTCGGATGCCCGGGCAGACGGTGATCAGCGCGTGGTCTACCTCGGCCCGCAGCCGGGGAACCTCGAGGCCCGAGGACACCACGCCGGCGCAGCCCAGGGCCAGGGCGCGGCGCGCCCGGGACAGCACGAGCTGCTCCGCGTCGCAGGCAAAGCCCAGGTCGTCGAGGTCTCCCTGGTCGAGGCTGGTCAGGGCCGTGACCGCCAGGATGCCGGTGCGGCCTTCAGCGGCTTCCACAGCGGCGGCAAGCATGCGGTCGTTGCCGTGCACCGTGCAGAAATCCACGCCGTGGCCCGCCAGCTGCCGCACGGCGGCGCCCACGGTGGCAGGAATATCAAAAAGCTTCAGGTCCGCGAAAATCTTCTTGCCCGAGCCCTTGAGCTCGTGCAGCAGCTCGAAGTAGTGGCCGGACAGGAAGAACTCCAGCCCCAGCTTGTAGAACTGCACGGAGTCACCGAGCTGGTTGATGAGCGTGCGGGCAGAGTCGAGGTCCGGCACGTCCAGGGCAAAGATGAGTCGGTCGCGGGTGTCGATGTGGTTGCGTTCAATCATGGGCTTGTGTCATCCGGTTTCAATCGTGTTGCAGGTCCTCGTCAAAGAGGAAGGCGCGCAGCGCATCGACCAGCCGCTCCGGCTCATCCATGTGCAGGTGGTGACCGCCGTCCAGCTCGAGCACCGTGGCATCGTCCATGGCCGCCAGCCGGAAGGGCTGCCGTTCGCCGAGGTAGCGCTCAAGGATCGGCGTGACAATCGCCAGTACCGGGCACTTGATGCCCTGCAGGATGTTCGTGGAATGCTCTTCGCTCATCCAGTAGGGCGAGTCCCACATGGCGCCCGGGTCCGTGCGCCAGCGGTACCCGTCCTCGACGGGCCGGAGGGCGCGCTCGGCCAGCAGGCGGGCGGAGTGGTCCGCCATGGGGTTCTTCAGCTGCCGGGCGCGGGCGGCCAGCTCAATGGACTCGAACACGCTGCGGTGGTCGCGCGGGTGGCGCACCGAATACAGGGACTTGGTCAGGCGCTGGGCGGCGTGGCGCGGGTCCTCGGTGATCACGCCGAGGCCGTCGATCATCACGACCCGGTCCACGCGCTGGGGGTCGGCGCAGGCGTAGCAGGCGGCCAGGGCCGTGCCCAGCGAGTGGCCCACCAGCGTGCAGCGGTCCCAGCCCAGCGCGTCCAGCGCCGCGTCGAGGTCGAACAGATAGTCCGTGAAGTAGTAGCGCTGCGCCCCCGGGCGGTGGTCCGAGCGGCCGTGACCGGCATAGTCCAGCGCCACCCAGTGGGCTTCGGGCAGCTGTTCGGTCAGCGGCTGGAAGGATGCCGCGTTGTCCATCCAGCCGTGCAGGCACAGCAGCTGGGGGCCGTTGGGATCGCCGGCTTCCAGGGCGGCAAGCTCGCCCCAGCCCACGTCGAGCCGGCGTTCCGTCGGCGCGGCGGCACTCATCCGACCCGCTCCAGGTTGGCGTAGGCCAGCACTAGCCACTTGCTGCCGGCGTGGTTGAAGTTCACCTGCACGCGGGCGTGCTCGCCCTGGCCCTCAAAGGTCACCACCGTGCCCTCGCCAAATTTTGCGTGGTGCACGCGCTGGCCGAGCTTGAAGGGCATGTCATCGTCGGCGCCGGCCAGCGTGGCGCCTCGGCCCGGCTGGGCGTGCACGAAGGGCCGCGCAACGCCGGCCCGGGGCCGGATCTCCTGCAAACGCTCGGCGGGAATCTCATCCAGGAAGCGCGAGGGGCGCGCGTAGTTCTCGGAGCCGAAGAGGCGCCGCACCTCGGCGTAGGTCAGGTAGAGCTGCTCCATGGCGCGGGTCATACCCACGTAGCAGAGCCGACGCTCTTCCTCGAGGCGGCCGCCGGACTCCTGCACGGAGCGCTGGTGCGGAAACAGCCCGTCCTCCATGCCGCCGATAAAGACCAGCGGAAACTCCAGCCCCTTGGCCGAGTGCAGGGTCATGAGCTGCACGCAGTCGTCCCAGTCCTCGCCCTGGGTTTCGCCGGATTCCAGCGCGGCGTGGCTCAGGAACGACTGCAGCTCCGTGAGCCCGGCTTCCTCGTCGTCGGCGGGCAGCACGAAAGACTCCGCCGCGTTGACCAGTTCGCGCAGGTTCTCGGTACGCGCCTCCATCTTCTCCCGCGGCTCCTTCTCGTAGTGCGTCACGAGGTCGGACTGCTCGATCACGCCCTGCATCTGGTTGCCAAGGGTCCAGTCGGCCATGCGCTCACGCATGTCCTTCACCAGGGCGACGAAGGCCCCGACGGTGGTGCGGGCGCGGCCGGAGAGAATGCCCTGCTCCAGTGCGGCAGTGGTGGCCTGCCACAGGGGCAGGTCCGTGGCCCGGGACTGCTCGCGCAGGTCGGCGACGGTTTTCTGGCCGATGCCGCGGGCCGGCACGTTGATCACGCGCTCGAAGGCGGCATCGTCGTTCGGGTTCTGCACCAGTCGCAGGTAGGCCAGCGCGTCCTTGATCTCGGCGCGCTCGAAGAAGCGCAGCCCCCCGTAGACCCGGTAGGCCACGCCCTGGCGCAGTAGGAATTCTTCAAAGAGCCGCGACTGGGCCGTGGTGCGGTAGATGATCGCCGCTTCCTCGGCACGGCGGCCGTCGGCAATCCACTGCTCGATCTGGTTGACCACAAAGCGCGCCTCGTCCTGCTCGTTGTAGGCGGCGTAGACGCGGATCTTTTCGCCCTCGGCGTCGGCGGTCCAGAGATTCTTGCCCATGCGCCCTTCGTTCTTGGCGATGAGCTGATTGGCGGCGGCCAGAATATTGCCCGTGGAGCGGTAGTTCTGTTCCAGGCGCACCGTGTGCACCCTGGGAAAGTCGCGGGTGAAGTGCCGGACGTTCTCCACCCGTGCCCCGCGCCAGCCGTAGATCGACTGGTCGTCGTCGCCGACCACGAACACATTGCCCGTGTCCCCGGCGAGGAGCCGAATCCAGGCGTACTGGATCGTGTTCGTGTCCTGGAACTCGTCCACGAGGATGTGCCGCAGGCGGTTGCGGTAGTGGCCGAGCAGCTCGTCGTTGTGCAGCCACAGCTCGTGGGCGCGCAGCAGCAGCTCGGCAAAGTCCACCAGGCTGGCCCGGTCGCAGTAGGCCTGGTACTGGCGGTAAATCTGTACCCAGGTGTCCGTCAGCGGGTTGTCCATCGTCTCGATGGCTTCCGGGCGCTGACCCTCGTCCTTGCGGGCATTGATGAACCACTGGGCCTGGCGTGCCGGCCACTGGTTCTCATCGTAGCCCTCGTCCTTGATCAGGCGTCGCAGCAGGCGCTGCTGATCGTCCGAGTCGAGGATCTGGAAGTTCTCGTCCAGGCCCGCCTCGCGCCAGTGCATGCGCAGCAGGCGGTGGGCGATCGAGTGAAAGGTGCCGATCCACAGCGGACGCGTGGACGTGTCCAGGAGCTGCGAGGCGCGCTCGCGCATCTCGCCCGCGGCCTTGTTGGTGAAGGTCACGGCCAGGATGCCCAGGGGCGAGACATGGTCCACCTGGATCAGCCAGGCCAGGCGGTGAATCAGGACGCGGGTCTTGCCGCTGCCGGCGCCGGCCAGCACGAGGTTGTGGGGCGCACTCGAGGTGACCGCTTCGCGCTGCGGCTCGTTCAGTTCCTCGAGAATGTGGGAGACATCCATGATTGACCCTAGCGGCTCGAATCCGACGGGGAGGCCGGTTTCGCGCCAGGGCCTGGCGTGGTGCCCGTTGGGGCGTTCGCACCGCCCGGTTCGCGGGCAATGGCCCGGTGGCCGATGTCCCGGCGCACGTAAGCGCCGTCCCATTCGATGGCGTCCACACCGGAGTAGGCGCGGTCACGGGCCGCCTTTACCGAATCGCCCAGGGCGGTGACGCAGAGTACGCGCCCCCCGGCGGTGACCACCTCGCCGTCCTGCTCAGCCGTACCCGCGTGGAACACCTTGCAGCCGGCTTGGCGGGCCGCTTCGAGGCCGCTGATGACGGCCCCTTTCCCATAGCTGGCCGGGTAGCCCCCGGCGGCCATGACCACGCCCAGGGACGCCAGCGGATGCCATTCGGCCTTCTGCTCGTCCAGGCGACCCTCGATGGCCGCCAGGCACAGCTCGGGCAGGCTGGAGCGCAGGCGCATCATGACCGGCTGCGTCTCCGGATCGCCGAAGCGAACGTTGTATTCGAGCACGCGCGGGACGCCGCTCGGCGAAATCATGAGCCCGGCGTAGAGAAAGCCCGTAAACGGCGCGCCGTCTTTCGCCATGCCGCGAATCGTAGGCTCGATGATGTCGCGCATGACTCGCGTGTGCAGGAAGTCGTCGATGACCGGCGCGGGCGAATAGGCGCCCATGCCGCCCGTGTTCGGCCCCGTGTCGCCCTCATTCAGGGCCTTGTGGTCCTGGCTGGTGGCGAGCGGCAGGATGCTCTTGCCGTCGGCCATGACGATGAAGCTGGCTTCCTCGCCCTCGAGGAACTCTTCGATGACCACCCGGTGCCCGGCGTCGCCGAAGGCATTGCCCTCGAGCATGTCGCGCACGGCCGCCTCGGCCGTTGCCAGGTCCTGGGCGACGATGACCCCTTTGCCGGCCGCCAGGCCGTCGGCCTTGACCACGATCGGCGCACCCTGCTGCCGCAGGAAGGCCAGGGCCTCGTGGAGGTCCGTAAAGTTGCCGTAGGCCGCGGTGGGAATGTTGTGCCGCGCCATGAAGTCCTTGGCAAAGGCCTTCGAGCCCTCGAGCTGCGCCGCCGCAGCCGTGGGGCCAAAGCAGGGCAGGCCCTCGGAGGCAAAGCGGTCCACGATGCCGTTGGCCAGCGGGTCTTCCGGGCCGATCAGCGTGAGGGCGATCTTCTCGTTCTGGGCGAAGGCGGCCAGCGAGTCGAAGTCGTTGACGCCAATGTCGACGTTCTCAACACCCACTTCGCGGGCCGTGCCGGCATTGCCGGGCGCCACGAACACCACCTCGACGCGGGGGTCCTGGGCGGCGCGCCAGGCCAGCGCGTGCTCACGGCCACCGCTGCCGACCACCAGGATCTTCATGACATCACCTTGCGCCGCGCGGCGCGGTCTATGGCCAGGGTCGGCCGGGGTGCTTCGGTCATCACGGGACTCGCTGCCTCCTCAGTGCCGGAAGTGGCGCATGCCGGTGAAGACCATGGCGATGCCGTGCTCGTCGGCTGCGGCAATCACCTCGTCGTCGCGCATGGAGCCGCCGGGCTGAATGATGGACTTCACGCCTGCCTCGGCGGCGGCGTCGATGCTGTCGCGGAAGGGGAAGAAGGCGTCGGACGCCATGGCTGAGCCCTGCAGCGAAAGCCCCGCCTCGCCGGCCTTCCAGGCGGCGATGCGCGAGGAGTCGACGCGGCTCATCTGGCCGGCGCCCACACCGAGCGTGTGGCCACCGGCGGCGTAGACGATGGCGTTGGACTTGACCATGCGCACCATCTTCCAGGCGAACATGAGGTCGTTCCACTCAGCGGCTTCCGGCGCGCGCGCACTCACGCTGCGGCACTCATCGCGGCCCACGCAGCGATTGTCATGCTGCTGGATGAGCAGGCCGCCGGCCACGCGGTGGTAGTTCAGGCGGCCGCCCGGGGCGGCGTTGGCGCCCACAGTCAGCAGCCGGACGTTCTGCGTGGGTGCAAAGGCTACCTGCGCCTCGGCGCTGAAGCCCGGGGCAATGACCACCTCCACGAACTGGCGGCTGACAATCTCGGCGGCTGTCTTGCCGTCGAGCGCTTCGTTGAAGGCGATAATGCCCCCAAAGGCACTGACCGGGTCCGTGGCGTGGGCGCGGTCGTAGGCCTCAAAAAGGTCGTTGCCCAGGGCGGCGCCACAGGGGTTGGCATGCTTCACGATCACGCAGGCCGGGCCTTCATCGAACTGCTGCACGCATTCGAGCGCGGCGTCCGCATCGGCAATGTTGTTGTAGGACAGGGCCTTGCCCTGGAGCTGCTCGGCGGCCGCCAGGCCCGAGAACTCAGCGCCCGTGGGTACGTAGAAGCCGGCCTGCTGGTGCGGGTTCTCCCCGTAGCGCATGGCCTGGCGCAGTTCGAACTGGGGCGTGT
Organism: Pseudomonadota bacterium; assembly: GCA_038749855.1. Lineage (GTDB taxonomy): Bacteria > Pseudomonadota > Gammaproteobacteria > Xanthomonadales > SZUA-36 > Marinihelvus. The sequence continues at coordinate 563 of JBCDHO010000094.1, read as the reverse complement.
GCACCCGGGGCAGTTCGTCGGCGCCCGCCGGCGCGTCGCTGTCTTCCACGCGCCGGGCAAGGTAGTCGGCGATGAGGCCGTCGTAGCGCGCCGTGTGGGCGTAGGCCTTGGCCGCGAGGCGGAAGCGGGTGGCGGCGGTAACGCTGCCGTCCGCCATCAGCTCCGCAAGCACCGCGTCGTAGTCGCCCGGGTCCGTGACAATGGCAACGCGGGCATTGTTCTTCGCCGAGGCGCGCACCATGGCGGGGCCGCCGATGTCGATGTTCTCGATCGCGTCTTCAAGCGTGCAGTCGTCCCTGGCGGTGACCTGCTCGAAGGGGTAGAGGTTCACGGCCACGACGTCGATGCCGGTAATGCCCTGCTCGGCCATGACCTCGCTGTCCATGGCCCGGCCCAGCAGCCCACCGTGAATCTTCGGATGCACTGTCTTGACGCGGCCGTCCATGATTTCCGGAAAGCCCGTGTCCTCGCTGACGCCGGTGACGGCAATGCCGGCCTCGCGCAGCTGGCGCGCGGTGCCGCCGGTGCTGAGGATGCGAAAGCCCGCCGCCTCGAGGCCGCGG
>JBCDHO010000093.1:0-8391 GCA_038749855.1 Pseudomonadota bacterium | reverse complement strand
CCACACCACCGGTCAGCACTTTCCCGGAGGAGGGCGCGACCGTGTTGTAGGCGCGGGCCAGGCGGGTAATGGAGTCGAGGAGGATAACCACATCGTGCTTGTGTTCCACCAGGCGCTTGGCGCGTTCGATGACCATCTCGGCCACCTGAACGTGGCGCGACGCCGGTTCGTCGAAGGTGGAGGAAATCACTTCCGCATCGACGGAGCGCTTCATTTCCGTCACTTCCTCCGGGCGCTCGTCGATGAGCAGAATGATCATCTTGGCGTCCGGATGATTGGCGCGGATGCTGGTGGCGATGTTCTGCAGCATGATCGTCTTGCCGGCCTTCGGGGGTGAGACCACCAGGCCGCGCTGGCCAAACCCAATAGGTGATACCAGGTCGATGATGCGTGCCGTGATGTCTTCCGTACTGCCGTTGCCGCGCTCGCAGGTGGCCTGCTTGGTCGGGAATTCGGCGGTCAGGTTTTCGAACAGGATCTTGTTCTTGGCCTTGTCCGGCGTCTCGTAGTTGAGCGTCTCAACCTTGAGGAGCGCGAAATAGCGTTCGCTGTCCTTGGGCGGCCGGATCTTGCCCGTAAGCATGTCGCCCGTGCGCAGGTTGAAGCGCCGGATCTGGCTGGGCGACACGTAAATGTCATCCGGCCCGGCCAGGTAGGACGAGTCCGCTGAGCGCAGGAAGCCGAAGCCGTCCTGCAGGATTTCCAGGACCCCCTCGCCATAAATGCTTTCACCGCTCTTGGCGTGGGCCTTGAGGATGGAAAAGATGATGTCCTGCTTGCGCGAGCGGGCGACATTTTCCAGGCCCATTTCGTTGGCGATATCGAGCAGCTGGGCAATGGGTTTTTGCTTCAGTTCGGTCAGATTCATGGCGTTTCGGTCAGACGGTAGGTTCCACGGTCGCGGATCGCGAGCTTGTGTTGGGCGCGTGCAGGCGCACGCAGGGAAGGCATCAGATCTGTCAGTCGATCCTGGTCAGGAATTCGGGTTCTGGGCCAGCGGCGCCCGATTTTGTAATCGTATATTTGGCCAACCAATCCCGAAAAACTCGGACCTTTCACTCAGGTTTCTTGTCGGGAATTGCTCAGGCCGGGTAGGACACCCGCTGGAATAAGGAAAAAGTAGCACTATTCGGCGCGTGCGTCCAGCCATCGAAGGCAGGTGGTAGTGGGACGCTGAGCAGGGTGGTCGCCAGCCCGTACGCGCAAGGGTTCGCAGGTGCTGCGCCCCGCACGGTGTGGGGCGCTTCCATGATCCGGGTTGCGGCTTACAGGTTTTCTTCGACGAAGGACTGCAGGGCGCCCTTCGGCACGCCGCCGACCTTCATGGCCTGGATGTTGCCGCCCTTGAAGATCATCAGCGTCGGGATGCCACGAACGCCATACTGATTCGGCGTGACGGGGCTGGAATCGACGTCCATCTTGGCGACGGTGATCTTGCCCTCAAACTCGTCGGCGATCTGATCGAGGACAGGTGCGATCATCTTGCAGGGACCGCACCACTCGGCCCAGAAGTCGACCAGTACCGGGCCGTCGGCCTTCAGCACCTTGTCTTCAAAGTCACCGTCGTTTACGTGGATGATGTGTTAGCTCACAGTGCGTCTCCTGTGGTCTGCGGGCCGTCGACTGGTGCGGCGGCGTTGTGAAAGCTAAAATATTGTTTTATCCAAGGTCCGGTCACGAGAAAAGAGGCGAGAAGCCGACTGGGCCCCCTTTCAGGATTCACCGTTCCCTGTTGGACTGCCTGACGATGTTATGGCGGCCCCCCCGGATTTCAAGTCCTGCTGACCGGCCCGCAGCCCGGGCCCTGCGATATGATTCCCGCCCTGCGGGAACCCGAGGTACCATGTCTGAACCCAATTCCCGGAACCCACTGAGTGACGTGGCGTTCGACAGCCTGGGGCTCGAGCCGACCATTAGGGAAGGCATCGACGCTGCGGGCTTTACCCACTGTACCCCCATCCAGGCGCTCACGCTGCCGCCGGCCCTCGAGGGCAAGGATGTCGCCGGCCAGGCCCAGACGGGCACGGGCAAAACCGCCGCCTTCCTGCTGGTGATTTTTCAACGCTTGCTCCAGGACGATCGTCGTGAACAGCGCGGTCATCATCCGGGCGCAATCATCATTGCTCCGACGCGCGAGCTGGCCCTGCAGATTCACAAGGACGCGGTCACGCTCGGACAGGGCACGGGCCTGACCCTGGGCCTGGCCTACGGGGGTATCGATTACGACAAGCAGCGCAAAGAGCTGCAGGACGGCGTTGATGTCCTGATCGGCACGCCCGGCCGCATGATCGACTACTACAAGCAGCGCGTGTACGGCCTGGACCACATCCAGGTGGCGGTGCTCGACGAGGCAGACCGCATGTTCGATCTCGGCTTCATCAAGGACATCCGCTACCTGTTCCGTGGCATGCCACCGGAGGCCGATCGGCAAACGCTGATGTTTTCCGCCACCCTATCGCACCGGGTCATGGAACTGGCCTACGTGCACATGAACGAGCCGGAAACCCTCAAGGTTGAAACGGAACAGGTCACGGCGGACAACGTCGAGCAGAGCGTCTACTACCCGGCAAACTCGGAAAAGCTGCCCATGCTGGTCAAGCTGCTGCGCAACGTCGGCGAAGGGCGCGTCATCGTGTTCACAAACACGCGCGAGGGCGCCGATCGCATTGGCCGGACACTGAACGCCAACGACCTGCAGTCCGCCGTGATCTCGGGGCGGGTTCACCAGAAAAAGCGTCAGACCCTGCTCAAGCGCTTCCACGACGGGGACATTCGCATCCTCGTGGCGACGGATGTCGCTGCCCGTGGCCTGCACATTCCCGAAGTGACCCACGTGTTCAATTTCGATCTGCCCCAGGATGCTGCAGACTACGTGCACCGGATCGGTCGTACGGCCCGGCTCGGAGCCAAGGGTGAGGCCATCAGCTTTGCCTGTGAGGACTACGCCTTCTCGCTCCCGGAGATCGAGGAATACATCGGCTATCCGATCCCCATGGAATCACTGGACCCCGATGCGCTGCCGGAAATCATTAAACCACCGCGACCGCCCCGGAAACCCCGCGGGGGTTCTTCGCGGCGTGGTGGTGGCGGACACGGTTCCGGCGGTCGCGGGCGGGGCCGCTCCTCTTCGGGCCGCTCGTCCTCAAGCCGGTCTTCATCGAGCCAGGCCGGCAATCAGGCCAGCAGCCAGGGCGGCGAGGGGCAAGCGCCCGAAGGTGCCCAGGCCGGCAGCGCCGAAGGTGCGCCGAAGAAACGGCGCCGTCGCCGTCGTCGCAAGCCGCGCGGTGACGCACCGGCGAAGGCAAGCGCCGAATCCTGATCCACCGGTGCGGAACGGCGCGTCCAGACGGTAAACCCTTAATTTCCCGGAGCGGGCTCGCTCCGGGGCGGCCATCAGTGCCTACCCGCAGATCGCAGATCTATTGGGGGTCATGAAGCCCGCGCACTCGGTTATCATGCGCCCACATGGCGCAACCCACCGCACAGAACGATTCCTCCATGATCCGCTTTGACCGGGTCAGTAAGCGCTACGACGGCGGGCAGGTCGCCCTCCGTGAACTCAGTTTCAGTGTTCGCCGTGGGGAGATGGTGTTCCTGACTGGACACTCGGGCGCCGGCAAGAGCACCTTGCTGCGCCTCCTGCTCATGCTGGAAACGGCGACGCGTGGGCAGGTGCTCCTCGACGGCCGCAACCTCACGCAGACCCCCGATCGGCAGGCACCCGCCGTGCGCCAGGGCGTCGGCATGATCTACCAGGATCACAAGCTGCTGGCCGACAAGACGGTCTTCGACAACGTCGCCTTGCCCCTGATGATCGCTGGATTTCGCTACGCGGACATTCGCAAGCGCGTACGCGGCGCCCTGAAGATGGTGGGGCTGGAGGACCGCGAACGCGCCTGGCCCCTGGCCCTGTCCGGTGGCGAGCAGCAGCGCGTCGGCGTGGCCCGGGCCGTGGTCGGTATGCCGCCGCTGCTCCTGGCCGATGAGCCGACCGGCAATCTTGATCCGGAACTGAGCTGGGAGTTGTTCGGGCTCTTCCGCACCCTCAACCAGCGGGGCACCACCGTGCTCATTGCCAGCCATGATCTCGATCTCGTCCGGCGCATGCGACAGCGGGTACTGGTGCTTTCAGAGGGCCAGCTGGTGGATGATCTCGTGCCCGGAGGCGCCGCGTGAGCCTTTTGGAGCGCCTTGCGCAACGCTGGCGCGCGGTCATACGGCGTCACAGCTACAGTTTTTTCTCCAGCCTCGGTGCCCTCATGTCCCACCGGGTCGGTACGCTCATGACGGTGCTCGTGCTGGGCATTGCCATGCTGCTGCCCCTCGGCCTACATCTGACGCTGGTGAACCTCGATCGCCTCGAACTGAACGAAGAGCAGTGGAGCGCCGTTAATGTGTTCATGCAGCCGGATACGCAGGCTGCGGACATCGAGGCCCTGGTCACAGAGCTGGAGTCGCTGGACACGGTGCAGGCGGTGGAAGCGATCTCGCCGGAACAAGGGCTTGAGGAGTTCCGGGCGGCGGCAGGCTTCGAAGCCCTTGACCTGCTGGGCGCCAACCCGTTGCCCTGGGTACTGACTGTTGCCCCAACCCCCGGCGAGGGGCTCGAAGGTCGTGTGCAGGCCCTTTCCGAGGCCCTCGAGGGTCGGGAGCGGGTGGAACGCGTGGACTATGACCGCAAGTGGCTCGAACGGCTTGGCCGCTTGTTGGAGCTTGGTCATGCGGCGGTGACGGTCCTCGTGGTGCTGTTTTCCGTCGCCGTGGTGGTTGTGGTCGCCAATACGATCCGGCTCGACGTGGCGGCCCGTGCCGACGAAATCGAGGTGCTGTCCCTCGTGGGTGCCTGGCCTGCCTTCATCCGCCAGCCTTTCCTCTATTCGGGCTTCTGGTACGGCCTTCTTGGCGGGGTCATGGCGATGATCCTCGTAAATCTTGGTCTGGAGTACCTGGACCGGCCCCTCGGCCGTCTGCTGGCCAGCTATGGGCAGAGTGCACCCTTGATCGGGCTCAGCCTCCTGCAAACGCTGGGTCTGCTGCTGGCGGGCGCCTTACTGGGCTTTATCGGCGCGTGGATCGCCGTGCAGCGCTATTTGCGGGAGCTGCGGGCTTCCGGAACGCTGGGCCGTCGCTAGGGAAATCTTTAACAGGAAATAAGCTATTGAAAAATATAGTAATAAAGAGTTCACAAATTTTTGAACTATCGGTCCGTAATATCGTCCAAGTAAGCAACAGATGAAGGCAAAACCGCAGAAAGGTTCGGCGGAGATTTCCTTCTCGCTATCGCGCACTTTCAGGACAGGCAAGTAACGGTTCTGACATGCATTTTCTGCTATGATGGCGCGCTTGATTCAGGAGGTTCGATGAGCAACACAGCACTCGTCCCCAGCCATTTGATGGCACCGGCCGGCACGGGAAACCTGGATGCCTACATCCAGGAGGTCTACAAGATCCCCGTCCTGACGCTGGAAGAGGAAAAAGAGCTCGCCGCGCGCTACCGCGACGAGGAAGACATTGACGCCGCCCGGCGGCTCGTTCTGGCGCACCTGCGCTTCGTGGTTCACGTTGCGAAGGGCTACGCCGGCTACGGTCTGAACCTGGGCGATCTCATCCAGGAAGGCAACATCGGCCTCATGAAGGCCGTGAAGCGCTTCGACCCGGAGCGTGAGGTTCGCCTGGTGTCCTTCGCCGTGCACTGGATCCGTGCGGAGATGCACGAGTTCATCCTGCGCAACTGGCGAATCGTCAAGGTCGCCACCACCAAGGCGCAGCGGAAGTTGTTCTTCAACCTCCGTAAATCCAAGAAGCGCCTCGGCTGGCTGAACCTGGAAGAGGTCAACAAGGTCGCCCACGATCTCGGGGTGAAACCGGAGACGGTGCTCGAGATGGAAAGCCGCCTGTCCGGCCAGGACATCGGTTTTGACCTGACCGCCGCGGATGACGAGGACAAGCCCCAGGTCGCGCCGGCGGCGTACCTGGAAGGCAACGTGGACGATCCGGAAACGGCCGTCGCCGACCGGGACGAGTCAGACCACAACAACGGCCTGCTGTACCGCGGCATCGACGCCCTGGACGAGCGCAGCCAGGACATCATCCGTCGCCGCTGGTTGACGGAAGACAAGACCACGCTGCAGGAGTTGGCCAACGTGTACGGTGTTTCCGCCGAGCGCATTCGTCAGCTCGAAGCCAATGCCATGAAAAAACTGCGAGCCAGCATCAGCGCCTGACGCGACTCGGCCCGCACCCTTCGAACGGCCTCCCTCGCGGAGGCCGTTTTCGTTTTCGGCGGCGTCAATGACGAGGAAGCCGCCCCTCAGGACTTGAGCCATGACTGATCAAACGGATCATTCGGTAACGGATTCAACGGCGCGCACTGCGCTGGACCCTCGCTGGGTGGTCATGAAATTTGGCGGAACCAGCGTCAGCTCGGCGGCGCACTGGCGTACGATCATCGACCGGGTACGCCTGGAGCGAGACAACGGTCGCCAGGTGCTGATCGTGGTGTCGGCCCTTAGCGGCGTGACAGATCTGCTGCAGCGTCTGGCCGAAGCACCGACGCCGGAGCGCTCGGAAGAACTGCTCACGGAGGTCTATCGCCGGCACATTGCGCTGGCCGATTCACTCGGCCTGGTTCCGGGGCCGTCCTTTGACGCCGCCCGGGGTGCCTTGCAGGCGCTGCTAGATGCACCCGCCGCGAGTGGGCTGGTCGGCGAACACTGGATCGCCGGGGTGCAGGCCTTCGGTGAGCGCCTCTCTTCGGCCCTGGGTGCCGCGGCACTTGAAGACGCGGGCCTGTCGCCCGTCCTCGATCAGGCGATGGACTTGCTGGCGGTTGATCCGGACGCCAGCGCGGGGCCGCTGGCCGCGTACTGTGAAGAGCATGCTGATCCTGACCTGGCTTCGCGGCTGGCGAAGGCGGGACCGGTCCACATCACCCAGGGCTTCCAGGCCCGAGGACCTGGCGGACAGGCTTGGCTGCTCGGGCGGGGCGGTTCCGATACGAGCGCCGCACTCCTCGCGGCACGGCTCCAGGCGGAAGCACTGCAGATCTGGACCGATGTGCCTGGCGTGTTCAGTGCGGACCCCGGCATCGTCCCGGGCGCGCGTCTGCTCAAGCGGCTGAGCTACAGCGAGGCGCAGGAATTCGCAACCATGGGCGCGAAAGTGCTTCACCCGCCCTGCATCGGCCCGGTGCGCCGCCACGCCATTCCCCTCACCATTCACGCAACGAACCGCCCTGGCGTCGAGCACACGGTTGTCGGCCCACGCTCGGCCGCGACCGAGGGCCTGGTCAAGGGTGTGGTGAGCCGGGAGGGCATCACGCTGATCAACCTGGAAAGCGTGGCCATGTGGCACCGCCCCGGGTTCCTGGCCGACGCCTTCGCCGTATTCAAGCGCCATGGGCTCTCCATCGACCTGGTGTCCACCTCCGAATCCAGCGTGACCGTCTCGCTGGATCCACGCCGGCCGGGCCGCGGACCCCAGCGCGGCCTTGAGCCAGCACTCGTTGAACTCGAAGCGCTGTGCGATGTGACCGTCAAAACGGGCTGCGTGGCGATCAGCCTGATCGGCAACGCGATCCGGACCCTGCTCGGCCGGCTCTCCGACGCACTCGACCTCTTCCAGGACCGCACGATCCATATGGTGACCCAGTCCGCCAACGATCTGAACTTCACGCTCGTGGTGGACGCAGACCAGGCGGATCGGCTGGTGCAGAAGCTGCACGCCAAGCTGATTGCGCCGATCGCAGACCACCGCGAGGAGTTCGGTGCGAGCTGGTCGGAGCTGACGACGCCGGGCGGCGGTCGCCCCACGGCCTGGTGGGAGGGGCAGGGCGAGCGCCTGTCCGCCATCGCCGCCGAGGGCGCGGCCTATGTCTACGATCTCGGGAGCGTGCGTGCTGCCGCGCGACGGCTCGTTGGCCTCAACGCCGTGGGATGCGTTCTGTACGCCGTGAAGGCCAATCACCATCCGGACATCCTTCGCGCGCTGTTTGAGGAAGGGGTTCGCTTCGAGTGTGTTTCACCCGGCGAGATCGCACACGTGCTTGAGAAGGTGCCCGGCAGCTCGCCTGCCGACCTGCTGTTCACACCCAATTTTGCCGCGCGTGAAGAATACGCCGACGCCATCGCTCTGGGCGTTCAGCTGACCGTGGACAACCTACACCCGCTGCGTGCCTGGCCCGAAGTCTTCGCCGGGGCCGAGCTGTTCCTGCGCCTGGACCTCGATGCAGGCTATGGCCACCACCGCAAAGTGGTCACCTCCGGGGCCGCCTCCAAGTTCGGCATCCCGCTGCATCAGCTGGATGAGGCCCGTGCGCTGGCGGAGCGCCACGGCATGACCATCACCGGCCTGCACGCCCACACGGGCAGTGGCGTGAGCGAGCCGGAGGTG
>JBCDHO010000092.1:0-8406 GCA_038749855.1 Pseudomonadota bacterium | reverse complement strand
GACCAGGCGAGCCACGGAGTGCTTCTCCATGAACTCCGACATGTCGATGCGTACCATGGCCTCGTCCGTGTCGAACATGAACTCGGCCAGCGCCTTGCACAGCTCCGTCTTGCCCACGCCCGTGGGGCCCATCGGCTCCTTCCTGTTCCTGGGCCCCACGGGCGTGGGCAAGACGGAGCTGTGCAAGGCGCTGGCCGAGTTCATGTTCGACACGGAAGAGGCCATGGTACGCATCGACATGTCGGAGTTCATGGAGAAGCACTCCGTGGCTCGCCTGGTCGGGGCGCCCCCGGGCTACGTTGGCTATGAAGAAGGTGGCTACCTGACCGAGGCCGTGCGACGTCGTCCTTATAGCGTGATCCTGCTGGACGAGGTCGAAAAGGCGCATCCCGATGTCTTCAATATCCTGCTGCAGGTGCTCGACGATGGACGCCTGACCGATGGGCAGGGACGTACCGTCGACTTCCGGAACACGGTGGTCGTGATGACCTCCAACCTGGGTTCGGCCCGCATCCAGGAGGTCGCCGGCGAAGGCTACGACGCCATGAAGGACGCGGTCATGGAGGTTGTGGGCCAGCATTTCCGGCCGGAGTTCATCAACCGCGTGGACGAGATCGTGGTGTTCCACCCGCTGAACCGTGAGCAGATCAAAATGATCGCCGGAATCCAGCTGGAGCGGCTCCGTTCGCGGCTGCAGGATGCCAATCTCGACATCAACCTGTCCGACACGGCGCTGGAGCTTCTTGGCAACACGGGCTTCGATCCGGTCTACGGCGCGCGACCGCTCAAGCGCGCGATCCAGCAGCGGCTGGAAAACCCGCTGGCGCAGAAGATCCTGTCCGGCGATTTCGAACCGGGCAACACCATCGCCGTGGATGTGCAGGACGGTTCGTTTACCTTCAACTGACCGAGATGGCCGGCGCGCCCAGGCGCGCCGGCCTTCACAAGCAGCAAGGCCAAGCTGCTAACATGGGCCCTTCTTCGCGCACGTTCTGATTTACCGGGGTTTTTCACATGGTTAAAAGCATCGTTATCGCCGGCGGCGGCAGTGCCGGCTGGATGACCGCTGCCTATCTCTCCAAGCACCTGGACGGTGTCGACATCACGCTGATTGAATCCAGCGACATTCCCGTCGTGGGCGTCGGTGAGTCGACGATTACGCCGATCGTCCAGTTCATGAACGCCATGGGTCTCGAAGAAACGGACTGGATGCCCCAGTGCAACGCGACCTACAAGAGCGCCATCGGCTTCAAGAACTTCCATCGGGTGGGTGATCCGCACATGTGGTACACCTTCGAGCCCATGGCGGTGATCGAGGGCCGGCCGATGAGCCGCTACTGGTACCGGCAGCATCTGGCCGACGACGTGAACTTCGACCGGTTCAGCTTTTACGATTATTGCTATGTCGGCCCGGAGCTTTGCCGCCAGGGTAAGACCTTGCGATCCATGGTCGACAAGGGGCCGGCCTATCACCTCGACGCGGGCCTGCTGGGCGAGCTCCTGTCACGCATCGGTATCAGTAACGGCGTGACCCGCGTGATCGACGACATTCGCGGCGTGAAGCGCCACGAAGACGGGCGCATTGCGGCCCTCGAGCGGGAAAACGGCCCGGATCTCGAAGCGGACCTGTTCATTGACTGCACCGGTTTCCGAGCGCTGCTCATGGACGGGGCCCTTGAGGAGCCGTTCAACTCCTACAACGAAAGCCTCTTCAACGATAAGGCCATCGCGATCCGCTACCCCTACGAGGACCCGGATCGCGAGATGTTTTCCTACACCAACTGCACGGCCCAGTCCTCTGGCTGGATCTGGCAGATTCCGCTCTACCACCGCGTCGGCTCCGGCTATGTCTACAGCAGCGCGCACAAGTCTCCGGACGAAGCAGAGCTCGAGCTGCGCCAGTTCATCGGGGAGGAGCGGACGAAGGACCTCGACACCAATCACATCAACATCCGGGTCGGCAAACACCGTCGCACCTGGGTCAAGAACTGCGTCGCCATCGGTCTGGCCAGCGGTTTCATCGAGCCGCTCGAGTCCACCGGACTGCTGATTGTCCAGGTGCAGATCGAGTCACTGGCGCGAACGATCGCCGCGAAGAACGATTTCAATGCGGGCGATCGGGCGGTGTACAACCAGATCACCACGGACCTCTACGAGGGCATCCGGGACTTCCTGGTCTGTCACTACGCGCTGACGGAACGCGAAGACAGCGCCTACTGGCGGGATGTGAAGTTCAATACGGTGATTCCCGATTCGGCTGCCGAGCGTATGCGCCTGGCGCGTATGGCCCTGCTGGATGTGCCCATGCTGGGCCAGTTCGAACGCCCGAATTTCGGGGATTACAGCTTCACGGATGGCTGGCAGGCGATTCTCATCGGCATGAACCACATGCCGCTGGCCATGAACCAGTTCCAGAACGTGGGGCCGAATGACCCGGTGGTGGTGCAGAACATGGCGCAGGCCGAGCAACGACGTCGACAGATGGAGCGCTTCAAGGTGCAGGAAATGGCGCGCTTCCCATCACACTATGAGTACCTGTCAACCCATATCCACCAGCCGGAGCCGCTCGCGACGGCGCTGTGAGGGTGCCCGGTGAGTGAGACCCAAGCAGGCGGCGTATAGGCTCTTTATTTCAGAGGCGTACGGTTTCACCGCTCGCGGCCGAGCGGTAGATGGCCTCCATAAGCCGCACATCGCGCAGGCCCATGGCGCCCGGGGCGATGAGTTGCACGCCGTCGCGGATGACCTCGGCAAAATGGTCACACTGGCGGTGGAACTGAACGCCAGGGTCCCCCGCTTCGAGGGCCTCGGTGGACCCGTTCCGCGTCAGGCTCATGCGCTGGCCGCCGTAACTGGTCGCCGGCTCAAGCTCCAGGACACCCGAAGAACCCCGCACCGCAACCCGGTTCTGGCCCGGTGAGGTGTCGTAGGAGGTGAACAGCTCGGCCTTCGCGCCGGACGGGAAGCTCATCTCCGTACGCACGGAGGCAAAAATTTCGCTGAATCTTGGATCGTCGGTCGGCTGGACCGTTTCCGCCCGCAGTTGGCTGGGCAGCTCGTTCGAAAGGTAGAGGGCAGCCTGGAGGCCATAGATGCCGTAGTCTTCCAGCGGCCCGCCGCCCGCCAGGGAACGCACCACGCGCCAGTTATCGGCGGGGCTGGTCGGGCCCATGCGGTACTGGTGGATCGCTTCGATGGACTCGATGGCGCCGACCGCCCCTTCGCGCATAAGCGCCATGGCCCGCACGTTGAACGGTTCGAAGTAGCAGCGATAGGCAATCATGAGCTGGCGATCCGCTGCTTCGGCAGCGGCGATCATGCGGTCGCACTCAGCGGATGTCAGCGCCATGGGCTTTTCGCACAGCACGTGTTTGCCCGCCGCGAAGGCATGCTCGGACCAGTCCGCATGCAGGCCGCTCGGCAGGGCGTTGTAGACCACCTCGACCCGTTCATCCTCCGCAATGCGGTCAAAATCGTCGTAGTGATAAACCGCGTCGCCGGGGAGGCCGTAGGCGGACGCCACGCGGGCAGCCTTTTCCCGATTTCCCGACACCACCGCTGCGACGTGGCAGCGTTCGGCCCGCGCCAGGGCCGGCATGATGCGCCCGAGTCCGTAGCCACCCAGTCCCATGACGGCAAAGCCGACGCTCCCTTCCGCCGGCGCGGGTGGTGGACTGGCGGGCAGCGTGACCCTGGGAAAGGGCATGCCGATGGCCCGGCGTGGCAAGGCGTGCTCGGCGGCCAGGGCCTGCCCCAGCCATGGCGTGGCGGCCAGCGCGGAGCCGGCATAGCGCAGCAGTCGTCGGCGGCTCAAACTCATGGGCAGTCCTCCCGCTTCAGCGTTGCACGACCGACCGTCTCAGCGGTCGGCCGGTGAAGCCTGCGGCGGCACGGAGCGCGTCGCCGTCCATGACGTAGCCGTCGCTCACCACCGTGACAACGCGGCGGAGCGCGCCAAGGTCCTGGCTCACATCGCCGTCCACAAGCACCAGGTCCGCCTCCTTGCCGACGGTGATCGAGCCCGTCCGATCGTCGATGCCGACCAGGCGGGCCGGGTTGATGGTGGCGGTCTGCAGCGCGGCGACCTTGCTCATGCCCGCCTGTTCATAGAGTTCGATTTCCCGAACGATTTCCAGGCCCCAGCCGTCCGTACCGGCCACCATGGGAATGCCGGCTTCGTACAGCTTTCCGATCAGGGAAAGCATCTTGAAGTAGCTTTCCGTGAACATCTCACGCGTTACTTCGCCGAAGAGCGGGTACCCGCCTGATTTCAAGGCGCGCTCCGTCACCGCCGGCAGCGTGCCCGAGTAGGGCCGATAGGCCGGCGCCAGCACCGGGTCATTCAGGGTGAACGAGCCTTCGAAAATCATGATGGTCGGGTCCACCCAGGTGCCGCGCTCTTTGAGTTCGGCAATGAAGGCGGTCATCTCCGGGCCATCGAGGTCGACGTCACGGGCGAATTCCGCCGGGCCTTCGAAGCGTGCAGCCGTGTTCGAAATGTCCACGACCTCCTGGGGCAGGGCCTGCATCATGATGAAGTTCAGATGGGTGATCTCGTCGTAGCCGGCGCGCACGGCCTCGATCGGGCGCATGGTTGCCGGCACATGACCGGAGACATGGAGCCCCAGTTTCTTCGCTTCCGCGGCAGCAGGCGCGATCCATTCGGGGTTCATGGACGTATAGAACTTCACGCCCCACAGGTCGGCTTCAGCCGCCAGTCGAACCGCTTCGATCGTTTCTTCAACGTTCGATACCAGCTGTGCGCCCTGGGCCGAAAGGGGATGTTGCTGATCGATGATGATGGCGCCGAAGATTTCCGGCGCGACGATTTCCCCCGCATTACGCGCGGCCCGCGTGTTGACCAGTTGCTCCAGCCCGTTGCCCGGGCTGCGAATGCTGGTCATGCCCACGGCGACGTTGGCGAGCAGGTCGTTGCCGTCGCTGAAGTGCTTGTGCGCATCCCAGAGGCCCGGGGAAAGGGTCATCCCCGTCGCATCAATGACGCGCCCGCCCTCGGGCAGCGGCAGGGTGCCGGCCTGACCCACCGCCGTGATTTTGCCGTCGGCTGTGGTGACGGCCTGGTTTTCAATAAACCGGCCCTCGATCGCATCGAACAGGCGTACGTTGTCGATCAGCACCGGCGCGCGAGCAGCCTCGGTCATGAACTGGGTGGCCTTGTCTGCGATCGCCTCGTTCATGGCCGACTGCTGAAAGCCACGCATGGCCCTGAAGTGCCCCTCGAAGCCCTCGCGCATGAGCCCCATCCAGCCGATCGTGGCCAGGTGCTGGCCGTCTTCGTCCACCCAGATTGGCGTGGGCGCGGGTTGCAGGCCTTCGATGAACAGCAGGCGGGCCTCGACGCTGCCGCCCTTATGCTCGAGGCTCATGGTGCCGCCGTCACGCAGCGTGGCGATGCCGGTGGGAAGCAGTTTGACCTCCCCGGCATCGACCATGCGCTCGGCCAACAATCCGAACATGGCCTGGGGGCCGCCCCGGGACAGGTAAAAGCCGCTGTCTGAGTCCGCCGTGCCCCGGTCGGCGCCGGAATCCCAGCGGATGCCCTCTGGCCCGGTGGCCATCATCTCTGCCGCGTCTCCGTCGGGGGTGACCCCCCGAATCTGGAGCGCCGACGGATTACCGTCCGCGTCGAGGCTGACCCGTGCATCGGTTTCCGTGATCCAACCGCGCAGGCTCTGGGACTTGCGGAAAGCAATTGCACCGTCCGCGAGCGTCCAGCGCCACTCGTCCCCGTGCGTGTTCGTATCGGAGACGATGATGAATCGCGTCGCGTCCTCGGGCGGCACCATCAGCTCACTCTTGGGGGTTGGGTTGGCCTGCGCCGAAGCGCACAGGCAGGTGGCGGAAAACAGGAACAGCAGGCGATGGGCGGGTGACATCATGAGGCTTTACTCTGGGTTTTTGGCCTTGTCGCCGGATCAGAGTGCCCAGCCTGCCGCGTCGGTGCAAGGACCAGCAAGGCGTTTGGTGCCGTCGCTCTCGGCGCTAAGCGCGGGTGGGCGCGCTCAATTGCCCCTGGAGGGCGAATCTGGCAACTTGAACCCTGCATCGATTCGCACCGGGAAAACCCCAAGGGCTGTTCCGCTCAGATGACCGAATTTTCGCTCCTCATCCTCGGGATGATCGGCCTCTGGGCCGGCTCGGAGGTGCTCATGCGTGGCGCCATGGCCCTGTCGGATCGCTTCAATGCGTCCGATGCGGTATTCGGCATGCTGGTGCTGGCGATTGGCACGGATCTGCCTGAGCTGTTCGTGGCCGTCGACGCTTCCCTGCGCAGCCTTGCGGGCGAGGATATGACCGGTTTCGTCATCGGCAGCGCCGTCGGCAGTTCCATCGGCCAGTTCGGGCTCGTGTTCGGGACAGCAGGCTTTATTGGCTTTCACGCCATGCGTCATCAGTACCTTCGACGGAACGCTTTCTTTCTGTTGGGTTCGATCATTGCGCTGGGCCTGACCGCCTGGGATGGGCGCATTACCCGCGTCGAGGGGGGCGTGCTGATTGCCTACTACGCCAGCTACCTGTTGATTCTGCTTTCCCGGCGCACGAGCAGCCCGGATGCTTCACTCAATGCCAGCGATGTGCATTGGGGTAAGGCATGGCTGTTGCTTGCAGCGGGGCTTCTGCTGCTCTGGGCCTCGGCACGCCTGACGGTGTTTTCCGCCATCGAGTTCGCGGCGCTGGTCGGCTTGAGCAACATCGCCGTCAGTGCAGTCATCATCGGTATCGGCAGCAGCCTGCCCGAGGTCTCGGTCTCGTTCATGGCGCTCATGAAAAAGCGCGGTGGCCTGTCGGTCGGGAACCTGGTCGGCAGCAATGTGCTGGACACGCTGCTGGTGCCTGGGCTCGCGGCGCTGATCTCGCCGCTCATCGTGCCGGCTTCCGTGCTGACGATCGACCTGCCCGTACTGCTGCTGATCACGGCCCTGGTGCTCTGGGCCCTCTATGTTTCTAATCGGGGTATTCGCAAGGCGGAAGCCACCGTGTTGCTGCTGATCTATGTTGCTTACGCCATCTTGAGGCTGACCGATCCCGCGCTGGTGCATTAAGGCATGAGGTGACGCGCTAAAAAATGGTGCTGAAGATCGCGTAAATCACTGCCGCGGTCAGGAGCAGCAACAGCACGTTCACGATTTTCTGTGAGCCGTTAACGATTTTGTCGCTGAGCGTGTAGAGCTCCTGCCCAAGGTAGACCTGGTAGACGTGTGCCTGGATGTGTTCCGCCATTTCCTCAAGGGCAGCCTCGTCCTTGTCATCAAAGTCGAGCCCGTCTGCGCGATTGAGTACCTGGATGGCACCGACGATTTTCTTTTCCCGATCGTCCCGGATAGGAACGCACAGCATGTTGTGGGTCACGAAACCGGTTTTCGCATCGGTATCCTGGTGAGCGCCGTCCTTTTCTTCCATGTTGGACTTGCGCACGGTCTCGCCGCTGCGAATGACTTCACCCACCATGGACCCCTCGGTTGGCACTTCGATGGCGTAGCTGTTGAGGCCAGTTCCGGCCTTGAGCCACACCGTATCCGTGTCCGGGTCGATGACGAAAATGCTGCATCGTTCGGCCCCCAGGGCCTTGGTCGCTACCTTGGTGAAGTACTGAAGGAGCTTGTCCTGTCGGACGGCCCCACCTTCTTCAATCATGCGCTCCTTGCGCGACTCGAGCTTATTGATCTGTTTCTTGAGGTTGCCGAGCATGGTGGAGTTCCTGTGTCGAGGCCCTGACCGTCGCTGGACCGAGGCTAATTCGCTAGCTTCAGGGTCGATTGTGACAATTTCGGGACGGTAAAACGCCCGGCAGCGTCGGGCAACGGATCAATGGCGCTAGCGCAGCATAGCGGTGGCCAAATCGATGGCGGTCACGTAGGTTGACGAGGGGCGGCTCAGCGAGAGTCACGCAGCATCACCTGCGCCGCGTTGCGGCCGGGCAGTCCACTGACACCCCCGCCGGGGTGCGCGCCGGACCCGCACAGGTAGACGCCCGGCACGGGCATGCGGTGGTCCGCAAACCCAGCAACGGGACGGAGGCTGTACAGCTGGTCGAGGTGCAGGGCGCCATGGAAAATATCCCCGCCCAGCATGTTGAGGTCCCGCTCAATGTCCAACGGCGTCTTGATCTGCCGGGCGATGACCGAGCGCCGGAAGTTCGGTGCGTGGGCGTCGATCGTGTCGATGACCAGGTCGGCGACTGCTTCGCGCACGTCGTCCCAGCTTCGCCCGTCCGGCAGGTGTCGTTGAAAATGCTGACAGAACAGGCTGGCCACGTGCGCTCCGGGGGGCGCCAGCGAATCGTCCTGGGTACTCGGGACCTGCATGGAAATGACAGGCCGCCGGGACCAGCCGTACTGCTGCGCGTCAAACCAGGCCTGCCGGAGGTAGTCCAGGGAAGGGCTG
>JBCDHO010000091.1:0-8428 GCA_038749855.1 Pseudomonadota bacterium | reverse complement strand
GTGATGCCGTAGTCCCGCAACGCGCTGCAAATCATCGGTCCGAAGGTCAGATTTGGCACGTAATGATTGTCCATCACGTCGAAGTGCACCCAGTCCGCCCCGGCATCGAGCACCGCCTGCGTGTCCTCGCCGAGGCGGGCGAAATCGGCGGACAGGATGGAGGGCGCAATAACCATTGGCTGTTTCATCGGGGCTTACTCGCAGTGGCTGGATGTCGGCCGGTTTTCAGGCGGGCTCAGTTTACTTGAAGCGCGGCGGTTCTTGGTCCCTGGCTTCGTGTCCGGTTTCTGAGCTGCGCCCTGCCCGTACCGGCCGGAGTTGCGGCCTTCGGCTTCCCTCCCGGCCCTCCGCTTGGTGGGAGCGGCTCGCAGAAATTCCCTTCCCGGGAGGCCTGGGTACTTCACGGCGCTCGCCTCTGGCCTGCGGCCAGTCCCAGTCGCTACGGTTCGTCCGGCGCAACCCCTGATTGGCCGGTACGGACAGGGCGCAGCTCAGAAACCTGCTTGGGAGGTAGGGACGTGAACCGCTCGGCTTGCGCTGCAGGTCAAGAGCCAGCAACCGAAATACGGGCAGAACACCCAGACGACGAGCCTCAAGGGTCACCACAACTTCGCAATGAGCCGAGTGGTTCGATGCACATCCCGAGGAACGCACAGCCGCAGGCGCTGGTGTGCCATGAGAAGAACCGACTGCCTGGATTTGCCCGGCGTGCCGCCCCCAAAAGACTCGATGCAGGGGTTGCTTGGCTGGCCCCTCCTTTCCTGGGATCAATCAGGACCGTTGCCGAGCGAACCGAAGCGACTGGGACTGGCCACAGGCCAGAGGCGAGCGCCGTAATGCATCCGGGCCTCCCGGAAAGGGAATTTCTGCGAGCCGCTCCCACCAAGCGCAGGCAATGGAAGCTTTGCGGTTTTCGCGGAGCGAAAGAAGCGAAGCTGGAATGCCGTCGCGCGTGCAGGGCCGGGAGGGAAGCCGAAGGCCAACGATCCGATCCCGGGAAAGGAGGGGCCAGCCAAGCAACCCCGGCAGGCGATCGAAGCACCCGGCAGGGGGACCAGCGGGCCCGGAAAAATGGTTACTTGATGCCCCGCGCCGACTTAATCCGATCGTAGGCAAGATTGATGTCCCGCACCCGCTCCTTGGCCTTCTCCATCATTTCCTCGGGCAAGCCCTGGGAAACGAGACGGTCCGGGTGATACTGGCTGACCAGTTTCCGGTAGGCGCGCTTCACGTCCTGGTTGCTGGCGTCCTTCTTGAGCCCGAGCGCGGCGAGGTCCTGTTCGATGCCACCGGCGGGCGCGGTGCCACCCGGTGTGTAGCTGCCCGGCCCATGGCTGGCGGTGAAGGCGTTGTACATGGCGTAGTAGATCGGCGGTGGAATCTGAATCGCATTGGCGACCCGCGCCAGCACGATCTGCTCCTTCGAGGAGATGCGTCCGTCCACGGCTGCCCCTTCCAGCAGGACTTCCATGAACATCTGCCGCAGGTCGCCGCGCATGCGCGTGTAGCTGATGAACTGCTGAAGCTCGCCCTCGAGATCGAAGTCTGCGGCCTTACCAAGGTTGAAGGCCTCGATGGCCATGCGCCGCTCGTCCTCGTCGAGTTCGAGACGCTGCATGAGGCGCTCCGCCGAGGCAATCTCAACCTCCGTGACGCGACCGTCCGCCTTGTTGACACGGCCGAGGCAGGCGAACAGGCACGTGAAGAAAATTCGCCGCGTTTTCTCCTTGCTGGACTGGCCGAAGATCAGCCGGTCGACAACGTGCCCGAGCGCAAGTCCGATCAGCGCCCCGGACAGGCCGCCTTTCAGCAGGCCGAACACGCCACCGACGATCTTGCCCCACCAATGGCGGGGAATGGGGAAGGAATCTGCTGCCATCGGGACTAGGTGGGGTCATTCACTCGGAAGCTAAAGATAACGGCCCGCTGTGAAGCCCTGGACAGGATGCGTGCAGATCTGCCGACCTGCCGCAGCAGCATGCGCAGAAAAGCAGCGGCATCATCACAAAGGAACCCGCGGCAAGGTGACAAAAGAACCTGCACCCCTATATTCCATGTAAGACTTGTATTATTTTATGTTTTACGTAAAATACTATCTGTCTCACTTAATTCCAATTACAGCAATGTCCATCGTCGTCAACCTGGATGTGGTCATGGCCCAGCGCAAGATGAGCCTCACGGAGCTCGCCGAGCGCGTTGGCTTGTCCATGACAAATCTCTCCCTGCTCAAGAACGGCCGGGTCCGTGGCATGCGCTTCGCCACGCTGGAAGCGCTGTGCCGAGAACTCGACTGCCAGCCCGGCGATCTGCTCGAGTACGAGCCCGCCAAGGATTGATGCTGATCGTCTTGGACACGAACGAACTGGCCGGGGTCGACCGATGCAGAACCGACGAACCCGGTGGAAAAGTCATTGAATGGAGCACCAACTCGCCATGAACGAACGTAACTACGCCCTGCCCGCTGCGGCTGCCTGCCTCGCTGCCATCGGACTGCCCCTGTACTGGATCATCATCCTTGTTGTCGGCAACGCGGATGACTGGAACGCCATGGCCAGCCAGCGCTTCGACGCTGCCGATGTCGCCTTTCTTGTGCTGGGCGGCCTCATGATGGTCGCCTACTTCGGTCTGCGCAGCTGGCTGCAGGAGTGCCTCAGCTACCGGACGCTCAATGCGCCCCTGCTGGTGCAGATCGGCCTGACGGGTGTGTTTCACGTGGTCATTTTCCTGATCGCGCTGTCCACGCTGATGCTGCCTGCCGACAGCTCGGCGATGCTCGGCGTCACGGCCTTTATCGGTTTCAGCATCCTGTTTGGCCTGGTCGACCTGGTCATCGCCATACTTCTGCTGCGTGACCATCGCGAGCTGCCCGGCCTGCTGATCTTCTACGCCCTTGTCAGCGCGGTACTCGGCGTCCTGCAACTGACGGTGATTTTACTGATCGGCGCCCTGGTACTCCTTCCCCTGCAGATGATCATCCTGGCGCTCACGCTCATGTATCGGCCTGACGTTCTGGAAGTGATCTGACAGCGCATGAGGCAGCGGGCGCGGAGTATAATCGCGCCTCCCCGATTGGAGGTCGCCGCAGTGCACGCCGCCTACAACACGGAAATGATCACCAGCCTGCCCCTGGTCCACCAGGGCAAGGTGCGCGATTGCTTCGCGGTCGGCGAAGATCACCTGCTGATGGTCGCGTCCGACCGGCTGTCGGCCTTCGACGTGGTGCTGCCGGACCCGATCCCCGGCAAGGGTGAGATGCTTACCCGCATGTCGCGGTTCTGGTTTGCGCTGACCCGGCACATCGTGCCCAATCACCTGGCCCATGACCTCGACCTTGCCGAGGTGCTGGGTGACGCCAGCCTGGCGGACCAGCTGGCGCCGCGCTCGATGCTGGTCAAACGGCTCGATCCGCTGCCACTCGAGGCCATCGTGCGTGGCTACCTGATCGGTTCGGGCTGGAAGGAATACCAGGCCACCGGCGCCCTGTGCGGCATTCCCCTGCCCGAAGGTCTGCGGCAGGCCAATCGCCTGCCCAAGGTGCTATTTACGCCCTCGACCAAGGCCGCCGTCGGCGACCATGACGAGAACGTAAGCTTTGATCACATTGTGGAACTCGTTGGCATCGCCCGGGCCCAAGAGGTGCGTGACGTCAGCATCCAGCTCTACGCGACGGCCGCCCGCCACGCCGAAGCACGCGGGGTGATCATCGCCGATACCAAGTTCGAGTTTGGTCTCGACGAGCAGGGCAGGCTGCACGTGATGGACGAGGTACTGACACCCGATTCCTCGCGCTTCTGGCCCGCGGACCAGTACGAAGCGGGCACAAGCCCACCGAGCTTCGATAAGCAGATAATCCGGGACTACCTGGAGACCCTCGCCTGGAACAAGACGCCCCCCGGCCCGCGCGTGCCGGAAGCGCTCATCGAACATACGCGCCAGCAATACGCAGAGGTCGTGCACCTCATGGAGAAAGCAACGTGAGCCAGCTGAACGCACTGCTCGATGAATACGGCGAAAGCCACCAGAACCCCACCAACAAGACCATCCACTGGATTTGCGTCCCGATCATTGTCTGGACGGTGGTGGCGCTGCTGTGGAGCATTCCCTTCCCCGGGGATGCCCGCGTGGGCCCGATACCGGTCAACTGGGCGACCATCACCCTGGTGCTGGCACAGCTGTACTACTTCCGGCTGAGTCTGTCCCTCGGCCTGGGCTTACTGGCCTATAACCTCGCGATGATTTTCCTGGCGATCGGAGTTGAGACCAATGCGCCCTGGCCGCTCTGGCAGGTGGCGCTGGCCCTGTTCGTGTTGGCCTGGATCGGCCAGTTCATCGGACACAAGTTCGAGGGCAAGAAACCGTCGTTTTTCAAGGACCTGCAATTTCTGCTGATCGGCCCCGCCTGGCTCATGTCTTTTGTCTACCGGGCCGTCGGCCTCAAGCTCTGAGTCGAACTCAGTCCTGCTGCTGGGCGTAGGTTTCTGCGTCCAGCAAGTCTTCCAAGGCACCGTCGTCAGCGGGCTTGACCGCAAACAGCCAGCCGCCACCGTAGGGGTCCGTGTTCACGAGGGCCGGGTCGTCTTCCAGGGCCTCGTTAACGGCCACGATTTCGCCAGCGATCGGGGCGTAGATATCGCTCGCCGCCTTGACGGATTCAACGACCGCACAGGCATCGCCCTGGTCGAACTCATCACCCACCGTAGGCAGCTCGACAAACACGAGATCGCCCAGTTGGGCCTGGGCGTGGTCAGTGATGCCCACCTTGATGGCGTCGGCCTGCTCGGCATCGGCCCATTCGTGGGATTCGGTGTAGCGAAGGTTCTCGGGGACATTGCTCATGGTGGCTTCCAGGGCTGGCGTGGATTTCTGCGGTCAGGAACGTGCCGAATTCTAGCCGCTAACGAGGCCTCGCGAAACGGGCCCGTCATCTCGCCATGCCGTGCTTACAGAATGCCGTCGCAAATCTCGCCATTGCGTGCGAAAGGCGGCTTGACGAAGCGTGCGGCGAGTTCCTTGCCGCGAATCTCCACGGTAACGCTACCCTTGGCATCGGCCGGCACCCGCGCAAGCGCAATGGCCTTCTGCAGTGTCGGTGACCAGCTGCCGCTCGTGACCTCGCCCGCGCCGGCTGGGGTAACAACGGCCTGCCCGTGGCGGAGCACGCCCCGATCTTCCAGCACCAGGCCAGTCAGTCGGCGGGGTACACCCGCCGCCTTCTGCGCCTCCAGCGCCTCGCGGCCAATAAAGGCACGGTCATCGCTCAACGTGACGGTCCACGCCAGACCGGATTCGAGCGGAGTGACCGTCTCGTCCATGTCCTGGCCATAGAGGTTCATGCCGGCCTCCAGGCGCAGCGTGTCCCGCGCACCAAGACCGCAAGGTCGAACATCCGCCGCGACGAGCGCAGCCCAGGCCGCTTCGGCCTGGTCCGCCGGCAATGCAATCTCAAAGCCGTCTTCACCGGTGTAGCCCGTTCGCGCCACAAACCAGTCACCAGCGCTTAACGCCGTAAAGGGCTTGAGCTGGAGGGCTGCATCCCCATCCTCGCCCAAAAGGTGCGCGGCGTGCGCCCGCGCTTCGGGACCCTGCACGGCAATCATCGCCAGTTCAGGCCGTTCCGTGACGGACACGTCGAAATCGGCTGTACGGGCCGCGATCCAGGCCAGATCCTTCTCCCGCGTCGAGGCATTCACCACGAGGCGAAAATGCGATTCGTGCAGGAAATAGGTGATCAGGTCGTCAATCACGCCACCGTCTTCCTGCAGCATGCAGCTGTACAGGGCCTTGCCCGGAACCTGTAGCTTCGCCACGTCGTTGGCGAGCAGCCGGGAAAGGAAGGTTCGGGCGTCCGTGCCTTCGAGATCGACGATGGTCATGTGCGAGACATCGAACATGCCGGCCGCCTTGCGAACGGCATGATGCTCCTCGATCTGTGAGCCGTAGTTGATGGGCATGTCCCAACCGCCGAAATTGACCATGCGCGCACCGGCGGCAACATGGGCGGCATGCAGGGGGGTGGTGTTGGCCATAGGATGCTCCGACGTGGCGCTGTGCTTGGGGACCGCCACTATACGGGTGAACGCCTCGAATTCAATGACCCGCTGCGCCTGGCGAGGCACCCGGATCCGGATCGACTTCACGGACTTTTTTCCAACCGAAACCTAGACTCGGCAGCCCCTCAGAATCAGAATGCAGCCATGGGCAATCGACTTTCAAAAATTTATACTCGAACCGGCGATAAGGGCACGACGGGCCTCGGCGACGGCTCCCGCGTGGACAAGGACAGCCTGCGCGTTGAGAGCTACGGCACGGTGGACGAGCTGAACTCCACGGTCGGCCTGCTCTTGGCCACCGAAGTGATGGCAGAGGTCCGCAGCACACTTGACCGGGTACAGCACGAACTCTTTGATCTCGGCGGCGAGCTTTGCATGCCGGGGTACACGATGATCCCGGAAGCCTACGTGGAAGGGCTGGAACGCGACCTGGATCGGCTCAACGACACGCTGCCGCCGCTGAAGGATTTCATTCTGCCCGGAGGCTCCGAAGCGGCCGCCCGCTGTCACCTTGCGCGCACCGTGTGTCGACGTGCGGAGCGCTGCGTTGTCTCGCTGGCGCGCGAGGAGGACGTCAATCCATTTACGGTGCGCTACTTGAACCGCCTGTCCGACTACCTGTTTGTCGCGGCGCGGGTCCTGGCCCGCGCTGATGGGGGCGACGAGGTCATCTGGATTCATGGAGACCAGCGCGAAGGCTGATCTGCCGCGCACCGCGGCCGGCGTCTTGATCGGTGTCGCGGCCCTGTGGCTTGCCAACCAGGTCATGCAACCCGTTCCTCTGAGCGCTGGCGGCGCCTTCGCAGCCGGCGCCCTTATCCTGTTCGCGCAGTGTTTTCGTCCCCTGAAAACCGGCTATGTCGCCCTGGGCGCCCTTGCCGGAGCGGTCCCGAGCCTGTGGGTTCACCGTCGCTGGCACCTGGAAGGCATCAGTCCGCCCGTCGAGGGCAGCCTGCTCGCTCACGTACTTGGTGAATGGCTACTGGGGCTTGCGGTGGCGCTGGTGTGCCTGGGTGCTGCGGCCTGGACGAGCCGTCGGCTCCGAACGGCTCCCGCCTGAACCCCGCCCCGGGAAGCCAGACCGTATCAAGGCGTCGGGCTGCGCTGGGTGTCGCTGACTGGTACCCGGCGGGATCAGCCCAGGCAACCTCCAGAAGCCGATAGCGGCCCGAATCAGACCTCCTGGCCACGCCCCGATTCAAGGGCTGCGATGCGTTCTTCCAGCGGCGGATGACTCAGGAACAGGCGCTTTATGCCAGCCCCCATGCCCCCGGAGATGCCAAAAGCGGCCATCTCGCCCGGAAGGTCTTCCGGCTCGCTCACGCGCTGCAGCGCCCGCAGGGCGCCGATCGTTTTCTCGCGGCCGGCCAGGTTCGAGCCGCCTTCGTCGGCGCGGAACTCGCGGCGCCGCGAGAACCACATGACGATCATGCTGGCGAGCATCGACAGAAAGATCTGCGCCACGATGGTGACGATGTAGTAGCCCGGCCCGTAGCCGCGCTCGGTCTTGAACACGACCCGGTCCACCGTATGGCCGATCACACGGGACAGGAAAATCACAAAGGTGTTCACCACGCCCTGGAGCAGGCCCATGGTGATCATGTCGCCGTTGGCCACGTGCGCCACCTCATGGCCCAGCACGGCCTCGACCTCTCCTTCATTCATATGGCGCATGAGGCCGGTACTGACCGCGACGAGGGCGCTGTTGCGCCGCATGCCCGTGGCAAACGCGTTGGGCTGTGGAGAATCAAAGATACCGACATCCGGCATGCCAATGCCGGCCGCCTTGGCCTGGCGGCGCACCGTATCGACCAGCCACTGCTCCGTGCGGTTCGACGGCTGCTCAATCACATGGACCCCCATGGCCCGCTTGGCCATGAACTTCGACATGGCCAGGGAAATGAACGATCCCCCGAAGCCAATCACGGCGGAGAGCACGAGCAGCGCTTCCAGGTTCAGATCCACGCCGTTCTCGGCGAGGATGCCCTCGAGACCGAGCACCTGGAAAACGATGCTGATCAAAACCAGCACGGCGGCGTTGGTCGCCAAGAAAAGCAGAATGCGCATCATGGTCGGAATCCTCATGGGGCGGCGCGGGCCGCAGCTGCGTGATACCCCTGGCGGCGCGGGCCGCTACGGGGTGATATCCCTAGAAGTGGGGTAGCCCGGTGACATTTTCCACGCCCGGCGACGCTTGTGTAACTCGCGCCGTCGGGGTGACCACCGGCCCACGTGGTGGGCGGGGCAATCTGGCATGCTGACGGGCTCATCATCGTAAGCAAAGGAGGACGACCCCACTCATGAAGCACACAATTGCTCGTTCACTGGTATTGCTGACGTCATTCCGGCGGGGCGATCCTGATGTTCATCGCGGGTGT
>JBCDHO010000090.1:0-8461 GCA_038749855.1 Pseudomonadota bacterium | reverse complement strand
GTCGATCGTATCGAGGAACTGCTCATCAAACTCCCGGAAGCGTTCCAGGTCCTTGCTATTGCCATTGAACACGTAGGCGTCAAGCTTGTAGTAGATCACGGCAATGCGCCGATCAGGCGCGCCGCCCTCGCCCGGTACGACGCCCGTGAAGCCTTTCAAGCGCGCGGGCGAGATTTCCTTGCCGTCGCGCAATGAACTCACATTGAGCTGGTTGTAAAGATACTCCTCGGGGGTCTGTGTGGTGCGAGGCTTGATGCTCATGGACAGTGAAGCGCCACCGTCCCCGGGGCTGCCGGTCACCATGCCCGGGCTGTGGGTCTGGTGCTGCCAGCCCTTCGGAAAGTCGAAGCGGATGCGTTTTTGCAGGTTGGACCAGCGTTCCGGAATCTGCTCTTTCGCCTGGAAGTTCTCACCCCACACCAGCCCCTCGGTCATCTGCTGGAAGCGCTCCCGGCCCTTCTCGCGACCCACATCAGCGTCGGCGCGGGCAGCGCGGGCGACCACCGCGCGCAGGCGCGCGTCATTGCGGGGGTGGGTGTAATAAATGCCGTGATAGGTCTGACGTCCGGCGCCCGCTGCACGGGCGCGCTCCCGCTGCAACCGCTGAATGTCCGTCATGGTGCTCAGCATTTCGATGATCTCGTTCGGGTCATAGCCCAGGGCCGTCATGTACCGGGCGCCGGCCGCGTCGGCCTCCAGTTCGTTGTCCCGGCCGCGGCCCTTGGTCAACGCGTTGGCGTAGTCCATGCCCGCTTCATAGACCTCGTTGCTGCCGGCCAGCACAGCGACGATGGCCGCCAGCGCCTGCGCCCCAAAAGCCTTGCCCTGCATGAAGTCGACATGGCCCTCGGTGATGTGGCCCACCTCGTGGGCAAGCACCGACACCAGCTGGGCCTCGTTGCGCATGTAGTTCATGAGGCCGCGGTTCATGTAGACGTAGTTGTCGGCCGTGGCGAAGGCGTTGAGACTTGGGTCGTCGAGCACCGTGAAGGTGAAATCCTCATTGGGTTTTTCCGAGATCGCCACGATGCGCTGGCCCAATTCCCGGATGTAGGCCTGAAGCGCTGGGTCTGGGTAGGGCCCCGGGTTGAGCATCATTTCCTCGTAGATCTGCCGGCCCGAAGGCCCAGCCACGGCGACGTTAACGCTGCCCCAGAGCATCAGAAGCGCAAAACAGATCGTCAGCTGTTGGCCGAGCTGGTTCACCTCATCCGAGCTCCTGTGAGAAGTAGGAGCGCAGCTGATTGCCGAGCCCCGAGCAGGCGTTGCTCTTGACTGGAGACAGCAGGGGAATGGGCGCTACTACACCGATCACATAGGACGTTCCTTCCGAATCTACGCGCACGCGGCCCTTTTCTGTCAGGTCCTTCAGGTCCCAAACCACCGCCTCGTAGGCCGATTCCTTGTCCCACTGGGTGAATCCGAGGCAGCCGCCGCCGGCCGGGCTGAAGGAGCAGCTCATGGAGCCCATAGCGCCCCCGGTCTCCGTGTTGCCGTCCAGCCAGACGATGTAGCGAATCTCACGTTCATCGATACGCTCGCGAACCATCGGTACCTCCATGAGACGGGTCAGGCGGGTCAGGTTCTTGGGTGCGGTTCGCGGTTCGAACCAGGGGTAGATCGAGTCCATGAACTCCTGCTCGGACATAAGGTTGATGTTTGGGCCGCGCAGCTTGTCGCCGACACATTCAACGAAGGCTCGGTCGGTCTCATAGTGGCCCGCATCGCGACGGCCGAGCACCACCACCTTTTCGCCAGCGGCCAGATCCATAAGTTGATCCGTGGGCCGGAACTCGTCGATGGTTGTCGTGGCCGCACAGCCGGACAGGGAGACGGCGGTCGCGAGGAACAATAAACGCGTCATCATGATGAGTCGGCCTCCTCCAATCTGCCTTCCTGTTGCATCCAGCCGTAGATCGCGGGGATGCGGTAAAAATCCAGTAGCAGCTTGGCGCCTGCGTCGCGTAGGGCGATCAGTGCCGCTTCCCGGATAGCCTTGCTGCGGGAAAGCAAGAGCGAATCGGGCGTTTTGCCGTAAGCTGGCATGAACCAGCTGTCCACGGGTACGCCGTCTCCCGTTTCGATGTCCAGTGAATACTTGATCCAGACCTCGTAGACGTTGAGGTAGGAATCGGACGGCGTGGACATTTGCACCTGCTGTACCGAGGGCACGATCACCAGCTCGGTGTCGGGGTCCACCGCCTCGCGGCTGGCGGGGTACTCCACCTGCTCAAAGAGCCCGTCAAAGGCGTTGGACAGCAGATCCACCTGGGCCCCACCGATATCAATCAGGACGTCGGCGGTGGGTTGTGCGATGTACTCGCGAAAGGCAGGCTCGAACACAACCGCGGCGCGAATGTCCCTGGGTTCGTAGACCACCGTGGGGAAATCCGCTTCCACCACGACTGAGGTCGAGCTGGCGCAGCCCGTTGTGAGGGCGAACGCCAGGGCAGCAAGCGTGAGCTGTAGCTTTGTCGTTAAGCGCAGAACCTTCATTCTCTCAGGGTGGTGAGACCGATAAATGTGCCACCGTTGTTGTAGCTCAGCTCGCGCATCAGGGCTGCGAAGCGAATGGCAGAGCGGGACGGTGTCCGCCCGGTAGGGACGTGCACTGGGAAGCCGATCGCATGGATGCGGACCAGGCCCTCGGAGCCTTCGTGCGTTTCATTGAGATTCTCTACCGCCTTTACAACGCGGCGTATCGAGCGTCCCTGGAAATCGTCGCCCAGCGTGTAGATGCTGATCTTGCGTCCGGGACGGTAAAACGACTGAATGGCCGCATTGATGCCTTCGACCGGGCTGGAGTTGGAGAACGGCGACCAGTTGCGCAGCGTGGTAATGATGCGCCGCCTCATGTCGGGACTGTCTGGAATCCACTGTCCACGGTAGGAGGCGAACATGTACTGGCCCATGTCGTTCATGATCTGTATGCCTTTCACCGTGGGATAGATATCGAGGATGTTGATCATCTCCAGCTGCACTTTCGGCCAGGCGGCCATCTGCATACTTCCCGAGGTGTCGATGACAAAGATGACGTACTCGCTGTCCACGGGCACACCGCCGATCAGCTGGTTGCTCACCTCCGAGCGTGGCTGCAGCCGCTCCATCTCCTCGGTCAACACCTGCAGGGCGAGGCGCAGCTGTTCCTCCTCAACGGTGCGCGACTGGGCCATCTGATCCGACTGCTTTTCTACGCTTGCGAGGTCCGAGCGCAGGCGTGCGATGCGGTCGGTCAGCTCCGAAAGCTGCTCCTTGCGCGATTTGAACTCATCGTTCAGCACCACGGTCTCGCCACGAATCTCCATGAGACGCTCCGTGAGTTCTTTCACTGAACCCTGCAGCTCGCGTTCCGCCTCCTCGAGTGCTGCGGGCTCGCCAAGGGGCGCGATGATGAGCAGCAGAACCACCGCTCCGAAGCCGCAGCTGATCACGTCCAGAAAGGAAAGGCTGGCTTCACTGTTGTCGCGCCGGCGCTTTTTCATGAGAAACCGCTCATGATCTGCTCCTCATTGCACGTCCTTTATGCCATGGCGCGCAAGGTACGCGCCTACGGGCGTGACCCCATGACGGGTTCCTCATGGCCAGTCCCTCGACGGGGAGATGAAAGAACCCCGGGTGATCATCGCTACCTGCCAGTAGAGCGCCGCCGCTTCCGGATCGCCCTCCATGGGGAACAAAATGGTGTTGACCGGCACACCTTGCGGCAGCACATCCACGGCCGCAACGAAATGGCGTCGTCGTTGTTCTCCGCTCACCATTGCCTTCGCCGGTGGCTGGGCGCCCTGTGTGGGCAGACCGTCGGTGAGCAGAAAAATGTTGTCTGGAAGGTCCGGGAAGCTGTTGATTACCGCAAAGGCGTTCTCCAGGCTCGTGCCGTCACCGGGCACAAACCCTTTCAGCCCATCCACGGCGTCTTCCAGTGCCAGCGAATCGGCCGCGTCGAGCCATTCGCCCTCGGTGTCGGCGACGGTCGGAGAAGCCTCGGTGTTAAATACATACAGCTGGAAGCGGCTGGACGGCGGCAGCTGGGCGAGAAGCCACTCGGTGGTACGGATGGCCCACTGCCATTTTGGTGAACCTTGTTTTTGTGGGTCGTCCATGTTGCGGCGACGGATCACATTCACCACCGTGTCCGCCATCATGCTGGCTGAGCCGTCGACCAGGATCAGCACACGCTCACCGCCAAGCTTCATGCCCGTGAGGTACTGGCGGTCGCCTTCGCCAAGGAACTGACGTACCCGGTCGCCGAATTCTATTTCTTCCATGCGCGAGGTTTCTGCTTCCAGCGACTCAACGGTGCGGCGCAGCATGGCAATGTCTTCGAGGGGGTCGGACTGGATCGTCTCTTCCGCTTCCCGAAGGTCGGTGATCACCCGGCGCGAAAGGCCCTGTGCCTCGACCAGCTCGAGTTCGATGTCCTCGAGGCTGTTGAGTAGCTGAACGCGATCAGCCTCGGCCTGGCGAATATCTTCCTGAAGCAAGTCGATTTCCGCCGCCAGATTCTCGTCCGGTGTCGGTATCTCTACCATATCGTGCCGGAGGATCAGGAACAGCAGGGTTACCGCCCCGAACCCGCAGGCCATGATGTCCAGGAAGGCCAGGCTGAACGGTGTGGGTCGGCGCTTCTTAGCCATCACGCACCTCGATCAGCTGCATGCGGTGTCCAGACAGTACGACCTCACCTCCGGGGGCGCCGGTCGGCGGC
This sequence comes from Pseudomonadota bacterium, assembly GCA_038749855.1. Lineage (GTDB taxonomy): Bacteria > Pseudomonadota > Gammaproteobacteria > Xanthomonadales > SZUA-36 > Marinihelvus. The sequence goes on along the minus strand of JBCDHO010000090.1, from coordinate 3,756 downwards.
AGCTGTGCCTCCGCCTCCGGTGCGTGATGAAGGGCCTCAAGCATGCCGTCTTGCAAAACCAGGGAGAGGGCCGCCTCGCGGTCAATTCCGCGACTGAGGCGGGGTTGGCCGGTTTCCAAGCGCACGCTCACGGGGCTGGCCAGGGGCAGGGCGCGGGTCCCACACAGCAGATGGGTTGCCAGAACGGTCGGTCCCCTTTCAGTGTCCGACTCGGTCGCCGTGCGCAGTGCGCTCATTCGGGTCAGACCGCCCCCCGGATCGGGCAGCTGTCCAAGCAGTTCGAAGCCATTGTCCATGCACACGGTCTGCCCCGCCACGGTCGCGCCTTTAAACGCGGGCGCCACACCGACGAGCGGCGCTGAGGCGTGTGAAAGCACCGTGCGCGTGTCCGCATGGCGCCGCGCAAAGCTGTACAGGTTCGACAGTCGCTCTTCCATGCCGTGAGCAACCTCTTCACGACGTAATACGAAGGCCAGCGGGCCGAGGTCCGTCTCGAGGGATGCGGACAATTCCGACTCCCAACGCAGGTGTCCGAGCCAGCCGGGAACCTCATCGAAGATCTCCTGCTCATGCTCGGACGTGTGCAATGGATCGTAGCGGTGACTCTCAATGAGCAGGTCGCTTACCTGACGAGCCAGCGTATTGCCGAGCTGGGCCATTCCCAGATCGGGCAGGATTTCCTGGTCGACGATGGTGACCCGGCCGGGGGACCGTACACAGCGGGATACCACCGTATGCCGCAGCTGCATGTCCACATACAGCACGTCGCCCGTCGCGTGCCAGCACGCCGCCAGGGCGCTGTCCACGATGCCGAGTACTCGTGCCGGAAGTGCCTCCGCCATGCCCAAAAGAATCGACAGCTGGGCGTCGGAGAAGCTGCCTGGGACCAGCAGCAGCAGCGCGTCGGGCTCACCGGCCTGCTGCCAGAGCGCGCGCAGCTGCGCATAGGCAATGTCCGCGTTGTGGCGCGCCCAGGGGTGGGGGAGGGCGAGGGGGGCGGTACCCAACTTGGCCCAGTATTGATCGTGGGTGTGCTGCGGTTCGAGCCAGGCTCGTGACAGTGCCTCACCGCCGGTGATCACACCTTCGTAGGTCAGGCGAGCGCAACCGGGCTCCGCCACGAGGGCGCCGCCGTCCGTCTGGATCAGCAGTGCCTGGTCGTTGAGCTCGAGGATGGCTTCGGACATGTTACTTCGACTTAAGGAACCTCAGCAGGCGCGTTTCCGCGTAGGCACTGGTATCGAGCACCAATCGCTCCTGCATAAGCTGCAGCTGGTGATTGATCAACATCACGACCATGGAAATCAGCAGTGCCGTGAAGGTGGAGTTGAAGGCCACGCCAAGGCTGGCGGTGACGCCGGCGATGTTCCCCTGCATCGCTTCGTGGGCCTGCCCCAGCGCCGTGCCGATCCCACGGACCGTGCCAATGAACCCGATGGAGGGAATGGCCCAGGTGATATAGCGGATCATTGAAAGTTCTGAGTCGAGGCGGTCGCTTTCCGTCTCGCACAGATGGTTGACGGCTTCGCTGGCCGATTGCACGGAACCGGTTACCTGAAAACGTGCCAGCGCCGTCTGCAGCACCCGGGGCAGCAGCAGCTGCTGCTGGGCTTCGGGCAGCGACTGCAACGGGCGCGAAAGCTGACCGGCGTCATCAGGCAGGATTCGTGTCCCCTCGGTGGCTGAGATCAGCGGCATTTCCAGCGTTCGCCGCTCGCGCATGACCGCGCGTCCCTTATAGCCCATGATCGCCAACGCCCAGAAGGCCAGCACAAAGCACGCCTCCTGCTCGAAGTCCTTGAGAACCACGAACAGGGAGCGCGGGACGACGTACTCTTCCCCGGCAGCGGCCTGCTCGGCGGCACGCCGAATCTGAGCGTCGGCGTTGGGGCGCACCACAGTGACGTATACGGTGTGCACGAAGATGACCGACAGCAATAAAGCAGCCAGCTGGTAAAACAGTTCGTTGGTGTCTCGCTTCACGGAAGGGCGCTAGATGTCTGCCGGTAAGGGCACCGGATAGTCTTCAGAAATTTCATCGGTCGGGGTGAATTCCTCGTCGACCTCACCAAGTTCTCCACCGGCGGCGGCTGCGGCCTCGGCAAGCACTTCCGGGTTCGGTTCTTCGGTGGCCACGTTTTCTGCGAGTGCTTCCGCGCTCCCTTCATCGTCAGGCGTCCCTGCGATGGACTCCTGAGCCACGGTTACGGCTTCGTCCTCACCGGCGTCGGCTTTAATCGGGTCCGACGTGGCCAGGTCGTTCTCCGGGTCGTTCTCCGGGTCCTTCGCCGGGGATTCCTGGGCGGCAACGGCCAACGTCAGCAGGGTGCAAGCGCCAAGGGCGGCAAGCCGGCGTGCAGCGACAGAAAGGGCGAGGTGCTGCCTCATGGTTGCGCTCCGGGTCGGTCCACGTAGCGGGCCAGGCGAAAGCCGACGTCCATGCGCTCATCGGTGCCGGCGTCGCGGTAGCTCAAGCGCAGCTCCGAGCGTGAACCCAGGGCCCAGCTGGCCCCGCGAATCACCCGTCGGTTGCCGCTTTCCGGGCCGAGCGGATCCAGCGGGGTTTCACCCCGCGAGGCCGCAATTTCGAAGTAGTCGCTTACCCACTCCGCCACGTTACCGCCCATGTCGAAAAGACCTTTGTCATTGGCCGGGAAAGTGCCCACCGGGGCGGACACCGCGTATCCGTCATCGTAACCCGGTAGCGTGAAGTTCAGGAAATTGGACGCGTTGCGGTCGGCGTAGTTCCCCGTTACGCGTGGTGGCGGATACAAATCCTCTGCCCAGGGAAACACGAGCGTGTCGCCACCGGTCGTGACCTTCGCCGCCCAGGCCCATTCGGCTTCCGTGGGCAGCCGGAAGCCACTGCTGTTGACGTCGACGCCGGCAATCAGGCCATTCTCTTCCAGGTAGAAGGGCGACAGACCCGCCTGCGCACTCAGCCAGTTGCAATATTTGGCGGCCTGCTGCCAGGAGATATTGGCCACGGGCTGGTCCCGCATGTCGAGGGTCTGATTGCGCACGGCGCGGGAACTGTGTCCAGGGTCAAAGCGGCGGAATTCCTCGTTGGTCACCTCGCGCACGCCGATGTAGAAGGGACGTTCGAGGCGCACGCGGCGTTCGACCTCGTTGGCGCGCCGTCCCGGTTGGCGCCGCGGTGCGCCCATGGTGAACTCCGCTTGCGGGCGAAACAGCTTGAGCTCTGAGCCCGCCGGCGAGGTAGTGCGCGGGGGGCGTGTGGCCCAGTAGGCCTCGTCGAGGGTCATTAGGTCGATGGTCAGCGACTGCTCCCGGTCGGGTCTCGGCGTAATCGTCATTTCGCGCGTTTCGTAACCAGCCTTGCGCACGGTGAGCTGGTGCTCTCGAGCAATCAGGGCCAACGTCTGGCTGCCCGGGGTGCGGGGGCGGCCATCTACCAGTAGCTCTGCATCGGCCGGCGTCACGCTAAGCCGGATGCGCCCGATGATGGGGGAGAGCTCGACCTGAATGGCGGCCGCTCCGTCCGGTTCCACTTCCACGTTGCGCACGGCCCGGCGGTAGCCCTCCAGGAAGAGCTCCACACGGTGCGGCTCCAGCGGTGCCAGGGGCACCGTAAGCGGTGTGGTGCCCCGAAACTCGTCGCCCACGGTCACGCCTGCACCGGCAGGCGAGCTGGTAATCCGTACATCACCGTCCGCGACCGCAAGGACAATGGGCGGATAGCTTGTCTGCGTGCCCGCTTCGATCGTCACCTGGCGCTCCCATGTTTTGAATCCG
>JBCDHO010000089.1:0-8474 GCA_038749855.1 Pseudomonadota bacterium | reverse complement strand
GGACCGCTTCCTCGAAACCGGGGATGCTCGGTGCCTGGCGGGGGCCCGCAAGGCCTTTATGAAGTCCCACGGGCGCGTGTTCTTCATCCTCGGCATCATGCAGTACTTCTGGTACACGAACGACATGCTGCGCGAGCGGTTCGTCAAGATCTGTGAGGATCCGGACGTGCAGAAGCTCACCTGGGATTCCTACATGAACAAGAAGCTCGTGCGGAAGAAGCCCATCGCGCACGTGCGCATCTTCTTCAAGGACCTGGCCCCACCTCGTGGGGCTTGCGCCGCGCTGAGTGCAAGGCCGGGCGGCTCGCCCGCTTTCCCGGACCACACCGTGAGCTGGCCGCGACCCGGGCGGGTCAGTGGCTAGGCACGGTTTCGCTTCAGATCCCGAATCAGAAAACGTGCCGGATTGACGCCGATGCGTAGCGCGGCGTCCATGACCGGTGGCGCGCCGGTAATCTGCGCTGCCAGCGACTCGGTCGCCAGCGGGATATAGGCCAGACCGCGCGACCCGTAGCCGGCGCTCACGTAGAGTCCGTCGTGCCAGGCGCCTGCATCGGGTATGGCTGACTTGGCATTCTTGCGCAGCAGCGAGAAGCGCTCGCTCATGAGCGGAATATCCGGTGCCGGTCCCGCCATGGGGAGCCGGTCCGGGGTGGCGCAGCGCAGTGACGCACGTCCCGTGAAGGAATCCACCGAGCAGTCATCCGGGACCAGGTCCGGAAAGCACCGGCGCAGCCGCTCGAGGTTGCCTGCATGGTCCTCGACGCGCGTATCGGTGCCCGGGTCGCCCGGGGAAAAACTGGCGCCAAAACACAGGACATCCCTCCCCGTAGCGTTCCCTGGAGGTGTGACGTAGCCGTCCGCGCAGAGCGCTGTGCGCAGGCCGGCTGCGGCGCCCGCTTCGGATGCGGGCAGAAAGCTCACCTGACCACGCACCGCCTGGACGGGCAAGGTGGCCGTTTGCTCGAACCGGGGCAGCGCGTTGGCACAGGCGAGGACCACGACCGGCGCCTCCGTCACGACCTGGCCCTGGGCATCCAGCACGGCCCAGCGCCCAGCGTCGATTCGCGCCAGGCGGGCAACGCGGGCCTGCTGGACATGAATCGCGGGCGATGCAACCAGCGCCTCGCATAGGTCCGGTGGCGCGAGCCAGCCGGAGTCTGGAAACCACAGGCCGCCACGCGGCAGGGGTACACCCGCCGTGGCCTCGGCGGCCTCGTGGTCCAGCATGCGGCACAGGGGCGCGTGACCGAGGAATTCAACGAGTGCGGATTGGGCCGCTACATCGCGCTCACTGGTGGCTACGTGCAGGACGCCTGTGGCTGCGCCGAGTCGTGGATTGGCCGCCCAGAAGGGCGCGTAGTGGCGTTGGGCGAAGAGCAGGGCGGCGAGGTTGAAGTGCGAGGCCAGGCCGCCGCGGGCGGAGGGTTTGGCGTACAGCACGCCCTGAGCGTTTCCGGAGCCGCCCTGGGCCAGGGCCGGCTCGGCCTCAAGCAGTTTCACGGAGAGTCCGCTTCGTGCCAGCCGGGCGGCCAGGTGGCATCCGGCCAGGCCGCCACCGATGATTGCCACGTCTGTATCTGGCCCGGACGAATGCCCGGTGGAGGTCGGAACGGATGGCTGCACGTGCCAGGCGTGCGGCTGACCGTCCGGGTACGGCGAGGCAGAAAACTGCCCGGTCGGCGGTGGCGCTGCCGGCTCGCCGAGGACGCCGTTCAACATGTCGCGTTTACGACCAAAGCCCGGCGCCTTGCGAACGTCAAAGCCCACCGCCTCCAGGCCCCGACGGACCTCACCGGCGGCGGTGAAGGTAGCAAAGGTGGCGCCCGGGGCACTCAGGTCACGAATGGCTTCGAAGAGCGCCGATCGCCACATGGCCGGATTGCGCGCCGGCGAGAAGCCGTCCAGCATCCAGGCATCGACGCCGCGGGGCGGCAGACGGTGTAAGGGGTGCAGGCTGGGCAGAAAGGCCTGCAGGCCCTCGAGCGCCTCACCGAGGGCAAGGGTGAGTTGAACAAGGCCGTTGTCGAAGTCGAGCTGGTGCAGGCCGGGCGCGAGGCAGCGGGGGTAGGCATTTGTCAGCGAGGCGGCAAGCGACGACAGCTCAGTCCAGGGTTCGAGCGCGCGCGCGAGGTCCGAAGGCTGCATCGGAAAGGCTTCAACGCTCAAAAACCTTAGGGTCGCGTCGCTGGGCGCGCATGCCCGCCAACACTGCCAGGCGGCGAGAAAATTCAGCCCGCTGCCGAATCCGGTCTCGCCAAGCACAAACTGTCCCCCGGGCGGCAGGGCGGCCCAGCGCTCCTCTAATCGATTCTGCTGGAGAAAGACGTAGCGGGATTCGGCGAGACCGTTCTCGCGGGAGAAATAGACGTCATCGAAGTCCCGGGCGACGGGTTGCCCCTGGTCGTTCCACTCGATCGTGGCGCTGGGGACATGCCCGCGCGCGCCGTTCGGGGCCCCGCTCATGAGCCCCGTTGGACCTTCAATCCTCGACGTCGTCGACGTTGATCTGCCCGGTCAGCCTGCGCTTGAAGAAGGACCAGGCCATGCCCGCGGCAAGGATCAGGGAGATGACAATTAGCACGAGCCAGGTCAGGACACCGGTGGACTCCATACTGATCCAGCCGATATCGATAAAGAACCAGATGATGGCGGCGAACAGGGCCGCGCCCAGGGTGACGCCCAGCCAGCCCAGCGCGTCAAAGGTGGTCTTGACCAGGAAGATCCAGCCAATCAGGAGGAGCAGACCGACAATGACGATGAGCGGCCCGAACTCGGTTTCTTCACCGAGGGTCCAGCCAATGAATGAATAGCCCGTGGGATTGTAGGTGCCCAGCACCAGGAGCAGGGAAAACAGCCAGCGTGAAAAAAAGCCCACCGGGCCGACGGTATTTGACATGGTGCCCCGCTCCTCGTCGCGTCCTGCGCGAACTTAACGTTCAATCCGATGATGGTCGCCCGGCCGCCAGGGGTCGCCGCGATCAACCGTTCGCCGCAAGCTTAGCAGAACGTGTTGTCGGACCGGCACCCGTAACCCGACGTTATTCCTTGCCCCGTCGCGAAGCGCTCACCAGGGACCAGACGACGTTCAACAACAGGACGACGGCGATGGCGACCGATAACGAAATCCAGGGGCCCAGGCCATCGCTGCCCTGGAACGAAAAGCGCCAGTTGCCCGACCAGAAGTAGCCGACAAAGCCCCAGGCCAGGGCGGCCAGGCCACCGAGCTGGGCGGCACGCCGTAATGCGCCGCGCGGTCTTCGCAGCCAGACGAAACCGGCGAGGCACAGCATTGAGCTCCAGGCCGCCAGGTTCCCGAGGGGCAGGGGCGACAGGCCTGGCGTCGGCCTCAGCAGCCAGGGTGCGGCGGTAACCAGGCCGTGGATCGTGATCAGGACGGGGAACAGCAGCAGCCAGTTCAGTCGATGCATGGAAAGCCTTCAGGCAGGTGGGCAACGCGCGCCGACAGTCTGCGGGCTGCCCTGAGGTGGCACAAGCCCCGAAAAGGCGCCTGATCTGTGCACAAACTCGGTCATGCCCCTGTCCGATTTGGTTAACCGGGCCCGGAGGGGGTGGGATAGAATGCGCCCTGCCATCGGAGAAGAACACTATGGGCCGAGACAGAACGGAAGTCATCGGATCGCGCACGGGCCTGCTCGGCCTGTTCGACAAGATCCGTTACAAGGAAATCTACCGCCAGGCCATCGGTCTGCTGCTGATTGCCGTGTGTGCGGCGTTTACGGAACCGGGCCATGACCGCGTCATCTGGGGTCTCGCCCTGGCCGTGGCCGGTCAGCTGTTCCGGACCTTCGCTGCCGGTACGATTTTCAAGAACAAGAAGCTCGCCAGTACCGGTGCCTATGCGCTGGTGCGCCACCCACTGTACTTTGGCAACCTGCTGATTCTCGTGGGCTTCGGCATCGCCTGCGCCAACCTCTGGGTGATCGGCGTGCTCGTGCTGTTCTGGCTGGTCTGGTATCCGGCGGCTGTGCGCTATGAAGACGCCAAGCTCGAGCGCCTGTTCGGGGACGATTGGCGCAGCTGGAGCAAGGGCACCTGGGCGGTCATCCCCAACCGCCTGCGCCTCGCCCAGCTCATGGACACGCAGTGGAATGCCCACCAGTCCATGATCCGCAACGGTGAGCTGTACATCTGGATTTACCTGATCGGCTGCGGCGTCTGGCTGTGGTTTGGCGCCCATCCCCAAGGAGTCTGAACCCAAGGAGTCTGAACCCAAGGAGCCTGAATATGGACCTCATCCACATTCCCATGTCCCCCGGTGAGCTGCTGGACAAGATCACCATCCTCGAAATCAAATCCGAGCGCATGAGCGACGAGGCGAAGCTGGCCAATGTGCGCCGTGAGCTCGAGCTGCTCAATGCCACCTGGGCCGACGCGGTCACCGCCGATGAAACCATCGAGCGCCTGCACCGCGCGCTGAAGTCGATCAACGATGAGCTCTGGGTCATCGAGGACGACATCCGCGATAAGGAGCGGGTCAAGGAATTCGATGAGCGCTTCATCGAGCTGGCCCGCGCCGTCTACGTCACGAATGACAAGCGGGCCGCGGCCAAGAAGGAGCTCAACCTCTATCTCGGTTCGCAGATCGTCGAGGAAAAGTCCTACCAGGACTACACCTGAATTATCGCTGGGTCAGAGACTTCTGGCCTGCCCGCGATGAAGTCGCGCCGGTTGACACCAACCGGGTGCTCCCTCACCATTTCGCTTACGTCTGTTGGTGACCCCACGGCCGCCCGGCCAGGGGTTTAAACGGGAAGCGCGGTGCGATTTGAGCAGTCCGAATCCATGCCGCCACTGCCCCCGCAACGGTAGGCGAGGGCTGGGTCATCGCAGCCACTGGGCCTGAAGGCCTGGGAAGGCGACCCGGCAAAAGCAGCTGAATCGAAGAATTTTGGCGCCCTCGCGAGTCCGGAGACCGGCCATCAGTGTTTGTAACCATGTCGTCGCGGTGGGCGAGGGCGGGGAGACACTGTCGGCCGCCGACCGCTCGCGCACCGCAGCACCTCTCACAGGATAAAACCCGGCCCACGCCACGGCACCGAATGCGTTCGGGTGAGAACGCGGGAGTGCTAACCATGAATTCCATCCCTGCTTCGCCGCTTGCCGGCGAATCGGCCCTCGATCTTGTGCAACCGAAACTCCTGGCAGCGGTTATCGCGCTTGCCCTGTGCCTTGGCATGGCAACACCGCTGGCGGCACAAACCATGAACGACGGCCCAGACGGCGCCGGCACCGCGGATGAAACCGCCGCCGAGCTCGAGGACCTTGTCGTTACCGCATCGCTCGAGGCGATTCCCCTGGTCGATGCGCCCAGCTACATCACGATCATCACGCGCGAGGACATTGAGGCGCGGCAGGTGAAGTATGTCGGCGACTTGATGCGTGACGTTCCGGGCTTCAACGTGAACCAGTCCGGCGGCGTCGGCACGCAGACCCAGGTGCGTGTTCGTGGCGCGGAGGCCAACCAGCTGCTGGTGCTGATCGACGGCATCCGCGCCAACGATCCCGCCAATTCCGACGAATTCCAGTGGCAGTACGCGCTGACCTCTGACATCGAGCGCATCGAAATCGTGCGCGGCCCACAGAGCGCCATCTGGGGCTCCGACGCCGTGGCCGGGGTGGTGAACATCATCCGCCGGACCGGGGTCGAGCAGCGCCGCATTTCCGGCCGAGCCGAGCTCGGCAGCTTTGATACCGTGGACGTGGCCGCGGACGCGGGCTGGACCGTGGGTGACGTGCGCCTGCGTGGCGGCGTTGCCTACTACGACACGGACGGCATCAACATCGCCCGAACCGGTGATGAAGATGACGGTGCTGAGAACACCACCGCCAACCTCGGCCTCGAATGGGACCTCACGGAGGCCTGGTCCCTGTTTGCCTCCGGCCAGTTCGTCGACGCCACCAGCGAGTTCGACGACACCGACTTTTTTGTCACCGGCCTGCCCACGGACACGGACCGCGTTACGGAAAACGAGCAGACCTATTGGCTTGCCGAAGCGCGGTGGGCGCCGACGGATAGCATCTGGTCGGGGAATGTCGGCGCGAACTACACCGATACGGACACGCAGAACTTCAGTGACGGTGTGTTCAACACCTCCACCGCCGCCGAAGTGCTCGAGTTCCGGGCGCGCGCCAGCGCAGAGATTGCCGGGCGTCGGGCGGGGACGAGCCACCGCTTTACCGTGGCCACGGACCACCGGGAAACGGATTTCAGCCAGCGTGGCACGGCCACAGACTTTGGGGACCCGAACCAGGACCAGTCCATGGACGTCACGGGCCTGGCCGCGGAATACCTGGGTCGACCCTTTGCCGGCCTGAGCTGGACCGCGTCGATCCGCTATGACGACAACAGCGAGTTCGACGACATCACGACCTGGCGCGTTGGCTTCAGTCAGGAAGTTGATCCGGGCGTGCGCGTGCGCGGCTCCATCGGTACGGGCTCAAAAACGCCAACGTTTACGGAGCGTTTCGGGTTTTTCCCGGGCACCTTTATCGGCAACCCGGACCTGGTTCCCGAGGAAAGCCGCGGCTGGGAGTTCGGCCTGGACTGGGACCTGCTCGGTGATCGTCTGACGCTCGGCGGTACCTACTTCTTCACCACGCTGGAGAACGAGATTGACGGGTTCGTGTTCGATCCGGAGACCTTCGCCTTTACGGCCGATAACAAGGATTCCGACAGCGAGCGACGTGGCTTCGAGCTGTTGCTGGAGAGCCGGCCCATGAGCGGCCTGGTGATTTCGGCCAACTACACCTACGTGGATGCCACGGAGGATGACGCGGACGGCAACGACCAGCGCGAGGTGCGTCGTCCCCGCCACATGGGCAGCATCAACGCCGACTATCGCTTCGCGAATGACCGGGCCGGCGTGAACCTCAACATCAACTACACGGGCGATCAGCTGGACACGTTCTTTGACCCGGCGACCTTCATCGGCGAGAACGTCACCCTCGACAGCTACACGGTGGTGGACCTGGCGGGAAGCTGGCGCCTGACCGATTCCCTGGAGCTGGTCGCGCGCGTGGCCAACCTCTTCGACGAGGACTACGAAGAGGTCCTGGGCTACTCACGGCCGGGCGTGGCCTACTACGGTGGTCTGCGCGGGCGCTTCGACTTCTAATACGCTTAATGAGCTGACAGCTGGCCCGGGGTCGCCCGGGCCGCTGAATTGAACCTGGGAGGCGCTTATGCACTACCTGTTCATCACGCTGGCAATCCTGCTTCGGTGGCTGCCACATCCGTGGAACGTAACCCCCATCGGCGCCATTGGCCTGTTTTCCGGCACCTGGTGTCCGCCCCGGATCGCGTGGATTTTTCCACTGATACCGCTGGCCATCGGGGATGCGATCACGGGCTTCTATGACTGGCGCATCATGGTGTTCGTCTACGCCGCCTTCGCGCTGAGCGCCGTTTGGGGCCGCCTGTTTCTCGCGAAAAAGCGCAGCCTGCTGCGCTTTGGTGGGGCCATTGGCGTCAACGCGATCATGTTCTACCTGCTCACCAACTTTCCCGTCTGGCTGGTCTACTACCCGCGCGACCTGGCTGGGCTGGTTGAGTGCTACCTCAAGGGGCTGCCCTACCTGCGCAACATGCTGATCGGCGACACGGTCTTCGTCGCGCTGATCTTTGGTACCCACCACCTGGTACAGAAATTTGCGGCGGAGCGACGTGTCGCGGCCTAGGGCGGTGCTGTCCTGGTCGAGCGGCAAGGACTCAGCCTGGACGCTGCAGATGGTCCGGGAGACCGGTGCGTTCGAACTCGTTGGCCTGCTGACCTCCCTGAACGGCGCCGTCGACCGGGTCGCCATGCACGGGGTGCGGGGCGAGGTCCTGCGCGCCCAGGCCCGGGCCGCTGACCTGCCCCTGACCGAGGCCGCCTTGCCCTGGCCCTGCGACAACGCCACCTACGAGGCCTGCGTCGGTGCCGCCCTCGAGCAGCTGAAGGTTGAGCAAGGCGTGACGCACGTGATCTTCGGCGACCTTTTCCTGGAGGACATTCGAGCCTACAGGGAAGCGCAGGTCGCGAAGGTGGGTCTCGAACCGGTGTTCCCCCTGTTCGGCCGCGATACGACCGAGCTTGCCCGAGAGATGATCCGCGGGGGCCTGGAAGCGCACCTGGCCTGCGTGGACAGCGAGCAGCTGCCGCCTGAGCTGAGCGGACATCGCTTCGACGAGGCATTGCTGTCCGCGCTGCCCAGCGGTGCGGATCCCTGCGGTGAAAACGGTGAGTTTCACACGGTGGTCAGTGCCGGGCCCATGTTCGGCGGTGCGTTGCCCCTGATGAAAGGTGAAGCGCATGACGATGGGCGGTTCTTCTATACGGATTTCTGGCTCACGCCGCCTGCTCGCCCGGAAAGCAGTTAGGTGCGTATTGCGTCTTTACTGCCCAGTGCGACGGAGATCGTCTGTGCCCTCGGGCTGAAGGACCATCTCGTCGGCGTCTCTCACTCCTGTG
>JBCDHO010000088.1:0-8493 GCA_038749855.1 Pseudomonadota bacterium | reverse complement strand
GGAAAATGTACCTGACCCCTTTTCGCTGCCTTTTCGCTGCCTTTTCGCTTGCCGCGGGACTTCCGGAGCGGTAAAACGCGGCGCATGCCCATTCGCGTCCTCCCGCCCCACCTCGTCAACCAGATCGCCGCCGGCGAGGTGGTCGAGCGCCCGGCGTCTGTTGTAAAAGAGTCGGTCGAGAATGCGCTGGATGCGGGGGCGCAGGCGATTTCCGTGACCCTGGAGCAGGGGGGTAAGCGCCTGATTCGTATTGAGGATGACGGCTGCGGTATTGCCCGTGATGAACTGGCGCTGGCGCTTGCCGCGCATGCCACGAGCAAGATTTCTACCCTCGACGACCTCGAGGCGGTTCGGTCCCTGGGGTTTCGGGGTGAGGCGCTGGCGAGCATTGCTTCGGTTTCCCGCCTGACGCTGACGTCCCGCACGGCGGACAGTGATCATGGCTGGAACGTGACCGTGCGCGATGGCGCGGTTTCGGAGCCGGTACCGGCTTCCGGCGCTGTCGGTACGCGGCTTGAAGTCGAGGACCTGTTTTACAACACTCCGGCCCGCCGCAAATTCCTGCGCACCGACCGCACGGAGTTTTCGCACATTGATGAGCTCCTCAAGCGCGCCGCGCTGGGGCGCTTCGACGTGGCCCTGCGGCTTCAGCACAACGGGCGGGTGGTTCGCTCACTGCCCGCAACGCTGGAGGCGGCGGGACGGGCAGCGCGTGTCGCCCTCCTGTGCGGTAAGGACTTCATGGCCCATGCGCAGGACATCAGCGCGGCGAATGGTCCGTTCAGCCTGGAGGGGTGGGTGGCCGAGCCCCGCTACAACCGGGCGCAGGCGGATCGTCAGTTCTTCTATGTCAACGGCCGCATGATCAAGGACCGCACCATCGCTCATGCGATCCGGCAGGCGTTCCGGGATGTGCTGTTCCACGGGCGTCACCCGGCCTTTGTCCTGTTTTTCCGGTGCCCGCCCGAGGCGGTGGATGTCAACGTGCATCCGCAAAAGCACGAAGTCAGATTCCGGGATCAAAGGTCGGTTCACAACTTCATTTACTCGAGTTTGCACCGCTTGCTGTCCGAGGGTGGGCCCGGGGAGGGCGCCCTGCGACCGGGTCAGGACAGCGACGCTTTGAATGCGCCGGCGCCGGTGCCGGTGCAGGCCGGGGTCGGCCTCGGACTGCCGGGCGCCGTGACATCGGAGGCGCTGGCTGACCACCCATCGGCCGACGCCGTTGCGCGGCAGCTGACGGCCTACGCGCGCTTCTCGTCGAGTGTTCCGTCTTCCCAGGCAGGGGTCGCCGATGGCGCCATAGCGCTCGAATCGTTGCCAGATGGCGAGGTGCCGCCCCTGGGCTTCGCGCTGGCTCAGCTTCATGGTGTCTACATCCTGGCGCAGAATGCTCGGGGCCTGGTGCTGGTCGACATGCATGCTGCGCACGAGCGAATTACCTACGAACGTTTGAAAGCGGGCCAGGCCGGGCAGGGCATTCGCAGTCAGCATCTGCTGGTGCCCGTCAGCCTGAACGTGTCCGAGCGCGAAGCTGACCTGGCCGAGCAAAGTGCGGAGGCGCTCGAGGCCCTGGGCATCGAGTGCGACCGCAGCGGTCCTGAGACCTTGCTGGTCCGCAAAGTGCCCACCCTGCTGCAGGACGCCGACATACCGGCGCTGCTGTCGGATGTGCTTGCCGATCTTGCGACAACCGGGCGCAGCAGGCGGCTGGAAGGCGAGATGGACGAGATGCTTTCCAGCATGGCCTGCCACGGCTCCGTGCGGGCGAACCGTCGCCTCAACGTGGATGAAATGAACGCGCTCCTCAGGGACATGGAGCACACCGAACGCAGCGGCCAGTGCAACCACGGGCGTCCAACCTGGGTCCAGCTTGATATGCAGGCCCTGGATCGGCTGTTCCTCCGTGGTCGCTAGGTCGCAACGCCCGCCTTCCTGGCGCCAATGACGAAGCCACTTCCTCCCGCCATTGCCCTGATGGGCCCGACGGCCTCGGGAAAGACCGGCCTGGCCATTGAGCTGGTCGAGCGCTATCCGCTAGACATCATTAGCGTGGACTCGGCGCTCGTCTACCGGGGCATGGACATCGGTACCGCCAAGCCCGATCCAGCGACACTGGAGCGAGCGCCCCATCGACTCATCGACATCCGGTCTCCCCTTGAGCGCTACTCGGCGGCGGATTTTCGCGAGGATGCGCTGCGTGAAATGGCAACCGTTTCCGCGCAGGGTCGGGTTCCTCTCCTCGTCGGGGGGACCATGCTGTACTTCCGTGCGCTTTTTGAGGGCCTTTCCGTTCTGCCGCCGGCCGACGAAAACGTTCGGGCGTCGATCGAAGCGCGTGCCCGGGCCCGTGGCTGGGATGCACTGCACCGCGAACTCGCTGACCATGACCCGATTGCTGCAGCGCGCATTAACCCCAATGACCCTCAGCGAATTCAGCGTGCGCTCGAGGTGGTTGAACTCACGGGGCGTCCCATCAGCGAAGTTCAGGCCGAGGAGCGGTCCGCACCGGCACCGTACCGCTGGCTCAAGCTGGTGGTGGCGCCGCAGGACCGGGCCGTGCTGCATGAGCGCATCGCCCAACGCTTCGACCTCATGCTCGAAGCCGGCTTTGCTGCTGAGCTTCAGGGGTTACGTTCCCTACCGGGCTTTGCCCCGGATTTGCCGGCGTTTCGTGCCGTCGGCTATCGCCAGGGCTGGCCCTGGGTTGATGGGCGTGAAACCGTTGATGTGTTTCGTGAAAAGGCCCTCGCAGCAACCCGCCAATTGGCCAAGCGGCAATTCACATGGCTGCGACGAGAGCCGGATACCCTATGGTATGATCTAACTGCGAAGACGCGCTCCGGAGCTGGCTCCGGCCGCCCGTCTGGTGGGGTCGCCGACGTCGTCGAAGCGTTTCTTGAAACGCCTCGAGGTCGTTCCCAAATGGACCAGTAAGCACACAATAATAGCCGAGGAGGAATGACCATGACGAAGGGTCAGTCATTGCAGGAGCCTTTCCTGAACGCGTTGCGCCGCGAGCGCATCCCCGTGTCCGTTTACCTGGTAAACGGGATCAAGCTGCAGGGTCAGATCGAGTCCTTCGACCAGTTCGTTGTACTCCTGAAGAACTCCGTCAGCCAGATGATCTACAAGCATGCGATTTCCACGGTCGTCCCGGCGCGCAACGTGCGCGTATTCGACGAGGCCGACAGCTGAGGCCGTCCCCGACGGCCGGGTTAGTTATTTGATCGATCGCGCCCAGCGCGGCGACCGCGCCGTCATTCTGCATCCCGTTTTTCCCGGCACCGGACCGGAGGCACTCGACGAGTTTCTCGAGCTCACCCGCTCAGCCGGGTGCGAGGCCGCGGCCGTCATCAACGCACCCCGCGGCAAGCCTGACGCCAAGTACTTCGTGGGCAGCGGCAAAATCGACGAGCTGGTAGAGGCAGTTCACCAGCACGACGCCACCGTGGTGCTCGTCAGTCGTCCGCTTTCTCCGGTGCAGGAGCGCAACATCGAAAAGCGCTGCAAGGTCCAGGTCCTGGACCGCACGACGCTAATCCTCGACATTTTTTCCCAGCGTGCCCGTTCGCACGAGGGCAAGCTGCAGGTCGAGCTGGCGCAGCTGCGCCACCTGTCGACCCGCCTGGTTCGTGGCTGGACACACCTTGAGCGCCAGAAGGGGGGTATCGGTCTGCGTGGCCCGGGTGAAACGCAGCTGGAAACAGACCGGCGGCTCATTGGTCAGCGCATTCGCAATCTCAACGGGCGACTCGAGAAGGTGAATCGTCAGCGCGCACAGGGTCGGCGCCGCAGGCGGCGGGGCGAGGCGCCCACCGTGGCCCTGGTGGGCTACACGAACGCGGGAAAGTCGACCCTGTTCAACGCGCTCACCGAAGCCAGCGTCGGCACGCAGGATATGCAGTTCGCCACGCTCGACCCGACCATCCGTCGCCTGGCTGGCCCGGCGGGCAATGTGCTGATGGCCGATACGGTGGGATTTGTCAGCGAGCTGCCGCATGAGCTTATTGCAGCCTTTCGCGCCACCTTGATGGAGGCGCGTGAAGCGGATTTGCTGCTGCACGTGATCGATGCGGCAGACCCCTTTCACGCCGAGCGGCGCGAGGAGGTTGACGACGTGATCGCTTCGATCGGGGCGGACAAGATTCCCACGATCCGCGTCTACAACAAGATCGATCTGTGTGAGGACGTCACAGAGGGCGTTCAGGCGGGCGCCGACGGTATGGTGGATCGTGCATTTGTTTCGGCCCTGACCGGTAAGGGGCTCGACGCACTCGTGGACGCGCTCGAGGCGCGCCTGTCCGGCGGGCGGGTCCAACGCTGGATCACGCTTGAAGGCCGGGATGCCCGGCTTCGCGCCCGCCTGTTTGAACTGGGCGCAGTGTCCGAGGAGCGTATCGACGAGGGTGGCGGCTGGTCGCTACACGTCGATTTGCCCCTGGCCCAGGCCGAACGCCTGGCGCGCCATGGCGGCCACGAAGGCAAGGTCGTGCGGGAGCAATTGCTTCCGCCGGTGGAGTTGCACTGACGCACACGATCAGCCCGCAAGGAATTTCACCCCACCATGGCGGTCAAAGCGTCAAGCTTGCGCCATTCCAAACGGTGTAAGCCGTGCTTGAAACCACCCCACCCAAGCCCAAGGTTGGCAGGGTTGGGTCCATTACCCGAATGCACAGTCATCAGGAGACAAACTATGCCCTGGCAAGAACCCGGAAAGGGCGGCAAAGACCCCTGGAAACAGGGTGACCAGCCCCCCGAGCTGGACGAGGTCTTCCAGAACGTACAGAACAAGGTCCGTAACCTCTTCGGAGGCGGCGGTGGCGGCAAGCAGTCCACCGGTTCTGGTGGAACAGGGGGTGCCATTACCCTGGTACTTGCGCTGGTGGTTCTCTGGGCCATATGGGACTCAATCCACATCGTGGACGCTGCAGAGCAAGGCGTGGTCCTGCGCTTCGGTGAGTACACCCGAACCATGGACCCAGGCTTCAACCTGGCGTTGCCACGGCCCATTGAGGAAGTCATCAAGGTCAACGTCAGCAACGTGCGCAGCGCGGAAGACCGGGGCCAGATGCTGACGCAGGACGAGAACCTCGTTGAATTCGAGTACACGGTCCAGTACCGCATCATCGACGCTCAGCGGTTCCTGTTCCAGGTACGTGATCCCGAGCTGACCCTGCTCCAGGCCGCCGAGAGCGCGCTGCGTGAATCGGTCGGTACGAACCGCCTTGATGCCATCCTCGAGGGCACGACCCGTCAGCAGGTGAGCATTGAAACCCAGCGTGTCCTGCAGGAAATCCTGGACAACTACGAGGCAGGCATGCGGGTCTCTGAGTTCAACCTTGTCGAGGTGAACGTGCCGGCGCAGGTGCGCGAGGCGTACTCCGACGTAATTCGCGCCCGCGAGGACCGGGAGCGCTTCATCGAAGAGGCCCGCGTCCACGCCAACTCCGTGATTCCGGAAGCCCGCGGTCGTGCCGCACGTGTGATGGAAGAGGCTCAGGCCTATCGCGATTCCACCATCGCCCTGGCAGAAGGTGAGGCGGACCGCTTCCGTCTCCAGGTCGAGGAATATCGCCTGGCGCCGGAGGTGACGCGCACGCGCATGTACCTCCAGGCCATGGAAGGTGTGCTGGCTGACTCGAAGAAGGTGCTGCTCGACGTCGACTCCAGTGGCAACGTGCTGTACCTGCCGCTCGATGGCGCCACCGGAGGCTCATCGTCGGGACCCCGTATTCCACCGCTGGTAACGCCGGATGACCAACGGACACCGCAACAGAGCGACCGCGTTGGCCGCACGCCGCGCACCGTTAACCGGGAGGGCCGCTAAATGAACCGTCCGATTGTTTTGATCGCCATTGTCGTACTCGGTGGTGTTGGCCTTGCAAGCCTGTTTACCGTCAAGGAAACAGAGCACGCCATCCGCTTCCAGCTGGGTGCCATCGTCAAGACCGACTATGAGCCTGGTCTGCATTTCAAGCTGCCGTTCGTGAACAACATCCGGAAGTTTGATAACCGTGTGCTCACGCTGGACACGCAGCCGCAGCCCATGATTACGTCCGAGCAGAAATTCGTAAACGTCGACTCCTTCGTGAAGTGGCGGATTACCGACGTGGCCCGCTTCTACACGGCCACGCAGGGCAACGAGGCGATTGCGTTGAACCGCCTGAACAGCATCGTGGAAGACCGTCTTCGCAACGAGATCGCCAGCCGCACGCTGGTCGAGGTGGTGAGCGAAGAGCGCGTCATTACCATGCAGGACATCGCCTCTGCTGCTAACGAGGCGGCTCAGGAGTTTGGCATCGATGTCGTGGACGTGCGCATCAAGTCCATCGAACTGCCGGACGATGTACGGACCTCCGTGTTCCAGCGCATGTCCGCCGACCGGCAAAAGGAAGCGGCCCGGCTTCGCTTCGAAGGTCGCGAGGAAGCGGAGCGGATTCGCTCCAGCGCCGACCGCGAAGCGCAGGTGATCCTCGCAGAAGCCGAGCGCGAAGGTCAGCGCTCCCGCGGTGAGGGTGACGCCCGTTCCATTGCCATTTACGCCGAGGCCTACGGTCTGGACGAAGAGTTCTTCGCCTTCAGTCGCAGCCTGCAGGCATATCGAAATGCCTTCGACAGTCGGCAGGACGTGCTGGTGGTGGATCCGAACTCGGAATTCTTCAACTACTTCGGTGGAGAGAGCGGCGTCGACCGCTAAGGGCACAGGGTAGGGCGACGAGCGCTGGACCAAGGACCGGGAGCACGCCGTGGGCGATCTCTGGCATGACCTGCTGACGGCCTTCGCGCTCTTGTTGATTCTCGAAGGCCTGCTCCCGACCCTCTCACCCCGATCCTGGCTGAAAGCCATGCAGGATGCCGCGAAGCTTGGGCCTCGCGGCATTCGTCTTGTGGGCATCATGTGCCTGCTCAGCGGTGCGGTGATGCTGCAACTGCTGCTATAACAAGAAGGGCCGCTTCGCGCGGCCACCCAGAGCTTCAGGAGCCGGTGCCTGCATCGGCGACGCAAGAGGGAAATACCCATGAGTCATTCGGTCGTGGTTCTCGGCACCCAGTGGGGCGACGAGGGCAAGGGCAAGATCGTGGATCTGCTGTGCCAGGACATGGACGCCGTCGTGCGCTTCCAGGGCGGACACAATGCGGGCCATACGCTGGTCATCGATGGCGACAAGACCGTACTGCACCTGATTCCGGCGGGCATCATGCACCCCGGCGTGCGCTGCCTGATCGGGAACGGTGTGGTGCTCTCGCCCGAGGCCCTCAAGGCCGAGATCGACAACCTGCAGAGCCGCGGCGTTGATGTGGAGTCACGCATGGTGATCTCACCGGCCTGCCCGGTGATCATGCCCTATCACGCCCAGCTGGACCGGGCGCGGGAAGAAGCCCTGGGGCACAAGGCCATCGGCACCACCTCGCGGGGCATTGGGCCGGCCTACGAGGACAAGGCGTCCCGGCGCGGTGTGCGCGTGGCCGACCTCCTCAACCCGAAGGCGCTGGCGGAAAAGCTCGAATCCGTGGTCGCCTACCACAGCTTTGACCTGGAGCACCGCTACGGACAGGCAGCGCTGGATTACCAGCAGATCCTCGATGAGACCCTTTCCCTCGCGGAGGCCATCGGCCACATGGTCGGAGACGTTTCCGGTGAACTGCACGCCCTGCAGGCTGAGGGTAAGCGGATTCTCTTCGAAGGCGCCCAGGGCGCGCTGCTGGACATCGACCACGGAACCTATCCCTTTGTGACCTCCAGCAACACGACGGTTGGTGGTGTCTGCACGGGTGCCGGCGTCGGGCCGGATGCCATTGACTACGTGCTCGGTATCACGAAGGCCTACACCACGAGGGTCGGTGCCGGGCCGTTCCCGACGGAACTGTTTGACGACGTCGGCGCCGGCATTGCCGAGCGGGGCGCGGAGTTTGGCGCCACCACGGGCCGTCCCCGGCGCTGCGGCTGGCTCGATGCCGTGACGCTCAAGCGCTCTGTGAAGCTCAACGGCTTGAGTGGATTCTGCGTCACGAAACTCGACGTGCTCGACGGCATGGACGAGATCAGGGTCTGCACCGCCTATCGGCTCAACGGGGAAACGCTGGTCGTTCCGCCCACGAACCCCGATGACTGGGCAGCGCTGGAGCCGATTTATGAATCCTTCCCCGGCTGGTCTGAGAGCTCTCGCGGCGCAACGCGCCTGGAAGACCTGCCCGCCAACGCTCGGGCCTACCTTGAGGCCATGGAGGCGCTCACCGGAGCCTCCGTGCACATGGTTTCGACCGGACCCGACCGCAACGAGAACATCATCATCCGGCATCCGCTGGACTGAGGGCCTGACTCGGTCGCCTGTGTGAACCGCGGGCGGCGAATTGAGCCGCACTTCCAATAAGCCACCGTTCCGAAACGTTCCGGTAACAGAGTTGCGACGGGCATAACCTCGTTGCGCCGAAAATTCGGTATACTCAAGGGCTTGGCGCGGTAAAGCCGCGTTCCTCTCCTGATCAGGG
>JBCDHO010000087.1:0-8505 GCA_038749855.1 Pseudomonadota bacterium | reverse complement strand
CCCGCCGAAACGGCGAGGAAGGTGGCTGAAAAGCGCGGTCTCGCGCAGCTGGAAAAGGGACTACTTGCGCTGACGGAGGGCGACTGGAAAACCGCCGAAAAGGCACTGGGTAAGTCCGCAGCGCTTCCGGGGAAGACCACGGCACGCTACCTGGCTGCCGCCCAGGCCGCTTCCGGCCAAGACGCGGAGGACCGGCGCGAGTACTACCTTGAGCAGGCGGACAGCGGAGGCCGTCGGCACAATTTCGTCGTCGAGCTCACGCGTGCCCGGCTCCTCATGCAGCACGGGCAGCGTGCCGAGGCGCTACCGGTGCTCAAGGACCTCCACGCCCGACGCAAGCAGCATCCGCAGGTTCTAGAGCTGCTCGCACGCTGCCATCGCGAGCTCGGCCAGTGGACGGAGCTGCAGGCGCTGCTGCCGCGCTTGCGCAAGGCCGATGTCCTGAATGAACACGAAATCGAGGGCCTGCAGCAGGAAATCGCCCGGCACCAGCTGGCCGATGCGCCGGATGCCGCGAGTCTTGAGGCGGCGTGGAAGGCCCTGCCGAAGGCCATGAAGGGAGAAGCACGGACCGTTGAGGTGTTTGCCGAACGTGCTGGTGCCCTGGAACGCGCGGACCTTGCCGAGGTGGTGCTGCGCAGGAGCCTAAAGGGGAACTGGAACCCTGCGCTGGTGCTGCGCTATGGAGACCCGGGCGCCGGAGATGCGGCCCAGCGCTTGAAACAGTGTGAGAAATGGCTCCTGAAACATCCAGAGGATCCGGCGCTGCATCTGGCGCTTGGGCGCTTGTGTGCAGGACAGTCGCTGTGGGGCAAGGCGCGGACACACCTGATCAGGAGCCTGGAACTTGAGCCCTCGGCGGCAGGCTACGATGCCCTCGGGCAGCTGCTCGAGCGCCAGGGAGAGCTCGAAGTGGCAATGGCGTGTTTCCGGAATGCGCTGCGAATGACGCAGGGGCGCGCGCCCGAACCCCTGCCCTTGGAACCGCAACGACTGCAGGCACCGTCGCCCGACACGACGGCGCGCTCAGCGCAGTGATCGAGTAGGTATCGCCTGGGATAAACCGTCAGTGTGACTGGGTCAGAATGCTGACCGGTACGTCTGATCCGAATTCGAAGGAATCGTAGAACAGCCGGTCTTCGCGAACACCACGGTCCAGGAAGGCGTGTTTCGCGGCATCGATCATGGCGGGTGGGCCGCTCATATAGACGTCATGGCTTGCCAGGTCGGCGTAGGCGTCAACCACGGCCTCGTGCACATAGCCCTCGAAACCTTTCTGGATGCGCTCATCGCCCGGCTCGCTGATGGCTGGCGTGTATTCAATGTGTGTGTGCTCGTCGACCCAACGGTGGATCAGGTCTTCGTGGTAGAGCTCTGGCAGCGTACGGGCACCCCAAAACAGGTGGATGGGCCGCGTGTCTCCGTGCGCGAGCAGGTCCTCGATCATGGACTTCAGCGGCGCAAAGCCTGTGCCGCCGCCCATCAGAATCATCGGACGTTCCGTTGCATCGTGGCGAACGAAGAACGTTCCCAGCGGGCCTTCGAGTCTGAGAATGTCCTTGAGCTTCATCTCGTCGAAGACCCAGCCCGTAAAGTCACCGCCGTCCACATGGCGTACGTGCAGTTCGATTTCGTCCTCGCGCGCCGGGGCGCTGGCAATGGAAAAGGCGCGCCGCTTGCCGCCCGGAAGGAGAATATCGATGTACTGGCCGGCCAGGAACTGCAGCCGCTGTGCCTTGGGCAAACGCAGGACCAGCTTCATCACGTTGTCAGCGATGCGGGTTTTCTCGACAACCCGAGCGGGAAGCCGGCACACGGGAATATCGCGAATCGCCTCGATTTCCCGCGCTTCAATGACCAGGTCAGAGCGGGCGGCGGCCTGGCACAACAGCACTTGACCGGTGTCCTGCTCCTCCGGCTCGAGGGCCATGGGCGGGTGAAAGGGGTAGTCGATCTCACCGTTCACCAGGTGGCCCTTGCAGCTGCCGCAGGTGCCGTTTTTGCAACTGTACGGCAGCATGACACCCTGGCGGAGCGCGGCCTCGAGGAGATTCTCGTCGTCCCGGGCTTCAAAGGTCTTTCCGCTGCTCTCGATGCGGACCGTGTGAGATGACATCACGTTTTGCCTGTTGTTGTTGGTCACCACGGGGTGGCACCCCGCCCACCGTGCGTGGCCTCAGAGATGGGCCCTAAATACCTGGGAGTCAAGCCGAACAAGCTCGCGGCGCAGTATGCCTCCTGTCCGCGCTCCCGTCCGTGAAGGCGCCCCACAGGCCAGCCAGCCTTGACGAGGGCTGTGCTACCCTCCGTCGCATTCCTGCTACCTGGTTGCCGAACAACGCGACACGAACCATGTGGACCGACGCTTTAAGTCCCCTGCGATGGCTGCTCCGCAGCGTGTTGTTTACGCTGCACGCGACGCTCGGCTTGGTGCCGGCCGTGCTGGCGCAAGGGCGGCTGGGTCATTCCTTGTCCCTGGGCGGTAAGCCCCTTTCGCTGATCATGCTGAACTGGTGGTCGGGCTGGACCTGCCGCTGTTTCGGTCTGAATCCGGTCGTACGTGGAACACCGGCCGACGGTCCCGTGCTGGTGGTTGCCAACCACCTGTCCTGGGCGGACATCCAGGCCATGCACAGCGTTGCGGCCATGAGCTTCGTTGCCAAGGCCGAGATTTCCCGCTGGCCGGTGTTTGCGACACTGGCCAATGCGGGCGGCACCATCTACCACCAGCGTGGGAGCCATGATTCCAGCCGTGGGGCCATGAGCCAGGTGATGGACAAGCTGGCTTCGGACGGTCGCGTGGCCGTGTTCCCGGAAGGCGGCATTCTTCCTGGAACCGATGTGAAGCGGTTTCACGCTCGCATGTTCAAGGTCGCCCAAGAAGCCCAGTGCGCCATTCAGCCGGTCATGATCCGCTACGTGCGCAAAGGCGAGCGCGATCCAGAGGTCACCTTTCTTCCGGGTGAGAATTTCCTGATGAACCTTGTGCGCTTCATGGGGCGACCGGCCAGCACCGCTGAGCTGGTGTTTCTGGAGCCCTTTGCGCCCGGGGATGCCCAGCGCAAGGCCCTGGCCCAACGGGCCGAGGATGCGGTTCGGCGCGCCTATGAAGCGCCGGTGGCTTCGGCGCCGGAGCTGGCCTGGCACGGCGGGAGCGCGACCTCGTGACCGCTAAGGACAGCGCGGTGGAGGACCTCGACTCCGCGCTCGGCGATACGCCCCTGGCGGGCGTAGCATCGCCTCCCCCGCTGCTGTTGCAAGGCGCTTCGACCGCCCAGGACTTTATCGCGCCCCTTGGTCTGCGCAGCCCCCACACCCAGTCGATCCTCAATTCCAGCGGCCTCCGGCGTCGCGCCGTCACGGGCCGTGCGGAGCGATTGCTGGCCGCCGAAGAATCCATGCTGATGGAAGGTGGTGATGGTGTACAGCTGCTGGCGCACCTGTCCAGGCAGCCCGATGGCGCGCGCGGCGTCGCCGTCCTGTTGCACGGCTGGGAGGGCAGTACACACTCCAATTACATGCTGGCGACCGGCGCGCGCCTGTTTGATGCCGGTTTTGACGTCTTCCGGCTGAATTTTCGTGACCATGGCGATACGCATCACCTGAATCCCGGGATCTTTCATTCCTGCCGCCTTGATGAAGTGATCCATGCCCTGGCGGACATGCAGGAACGCCTGGATGCCCGCGGCTGGCAGATCGCCGGCTACTCGCTCGGTGGCAACTTTGCCCTGCGCGTTGCACGGCATGGTCCTGAGCAAGGGCTCGATATTCGCCAGGCCTTTGCGGTTTGTCCGGTGATTGATCCGGCCAATGTGTTGAAGGCCATGGAAAGCGGACCCACCTTCTACGAGACTTATTACATCCGTAAATGGTCGCGGTCCGTTCGTGCAAAGCAACAGCACTACCCGGAACGCTACGACTACGAAGAGTGGTTTGACCTGCCGGGCCTGCGCGCAAGAACGGAATACTTCGCCACGCGCTACTACGACTTTGAGTCCCTGGGCGATTACCTGCAGGGTTACTCGGTCGGCGGCGAGCGGCTCCGGAAGCTGGAGGTGCCGAGCGTCGTGCTCACCTCCCGGGACGACCCGGTCTGTCCGGTCAGCGATCTCGAGTTGCTGCCCAACAACCGACACCTGTCCTTACAGGTTACGCGCCACGGCGGCCATTGCGGGTATCTGAAAAATTGGAAGCTGGAGAGCTGGACCGAGGACCGGATCACCGAAAGCTTCCTGCAGGGTGTGGGAGCGCCCTGATGAACGAGAGCGATAACGCCCATGATGGATCAAGCCCGCCGGCACCTCGAAGCCGGGGAATTCAGCGAAGCGGAAGCCCTGTTCCGCGAGGAACTCGAAGCCAACCCTGAGAACACCGAGGCCACCCTGATGCTGGCCCAGCTGCGCCAGCAGCTCGGCGATCTCGACGAAGCGCTGGACCTGGTTCTCGAGGCTGAGCGCCTGGAGCCCTTCAACCCCAACATCTTCCATGCGCGGGGTGTCATGCACATTAACCGCCAGGAAGGCGATGAAGCAGGGCGTGCCTTCCGGCAAGCCCTGGACATCAACCCAAACCACACCGCCTCTCTGAATGGCCTGGCCTTTATCGAACTGGCCGCTGGCCGGCTGGAGGCCGCTGAGCATTACGTGGACCAGGTGCTCGCCGAAGATCCGGAGAACGCCCAGGCGCTGACCTACAAGGGCACGGTGGTGCTTGAGCAGGGTGAACCGGATACGGCGATGATCTACCTGCAGGAAGCCCTGCGTGTGGACCCGGAGTCGCTCACGGCCCAGACCCAGCTTGGCCGAGCCTTCCTGGCCGCCGGGAACGATGGTTTCGCCGCGCAGTGCTTCGAAAATGCATTGCAGCGCGCGCCGGGCGCTGCGGATCTGCTCGAGTACCTGGGCCGTGCGCGGCTGGGGTCGGGCGACCTGGTCGCTGCCCGGACGGCGTTCCACGAGGCCCTGGAAAAACAGCGTGCCAACCCAGACCTGTTCCGAGATCTGGCGGCCTGCGAGGTTGCTTTCGGACACCCCGGGCAGGCCGAGGCCTTGCTGTCGGCGGCGCTCCAGATGCAGCCGGCCGGCAGCACACCGCGACTGGACCTGGTGTTGCCCCTGGCGGAGCTCGCCCTCGCGCGGGGCGCTGAGAAGGACGCCCTGGGGCTGCTCCAGCCCATGGCCGACGCCGGAGCCGATGACGAGACGCTGGACATCCTGCTGACCGTTGCCCACGCCCGTTGTGGCGATCCAGCCGCTGCCATCGCCGCAATCCAGCCGCGCTGCAACCGCGCTGGCGCCTCCAGTGCGGCACGCCTGGCTTATGTGCAAGCCCTCGAGAGCGACGGGCGCCACGAGCTCGCGGCCGAGTTGATGGAGGAGTTGTTGGGCGAGGACGATCCATCGCCAGATGTCCTGCTATACCGCGCGCGTGGCCTGTTCCAGGCCGACGCGCCGAGCGCTGTCGACACCCTTCAGACGCTGGTGAACCGGCCACGGCTCGACCCCAGCCGCTTGCTGCAGGCCCGCAGCATGTTGGCCCAGGCGCTGCACGCAGCCGGTCGCTATCCGGAAGCCGCCGGACAGTTCGAAGCCCTCGCGCACCGGACGGCCGAGGTGCTGGCCATCGACGCCGACTTCGAGGGCAGTGGCGTGGACGCGACCACGGCCATGGATGCTGGCGTCACGGCTGACTGGCCACGCGCCATCGAAGGCGATGAACGACCGACGCCGATCTTTGTTATCGGCTGGCCGGGTTCAGGCCAGGAACGCATCCTGCCCGCGCTGGCGGCGCATCCGGCGCTGCGCATGGTGATGGATGCCAGCGAAAGACAGGCCGAGCGCCGGGCGCACATCGACCGGCCGCGCGGTGCCGACGCGCTGGCCACGCTGGACGAGGCCCAGCTTCGACTGCGCCGCAATCGATACTGGAAACACCTGGAAGCTCAGGGCGTCGAGCCGCAAGAAGCCGGCGTCCTCGATGTGCTGTGGTTGACCGTCGAGGCATTGCCGACGATTGCACGCCTGTTCCCGGGCGCCACGGTACTGGTCATCACGCGTGATCCAGCGGACATGGGCGTGGCCTGGATGATGGGGGGCTATCGCGCCCTGTCCCACATGGCGGAGCGCTACGCCAATCAGCTGGCCTTGCTCGATCAATGTAAGGATTCGCTACCGCTGAACTTTGTCGAAATTGACTACGATGCGCTGGAGGCGGTCCCGGAAACCCAGTTCGAAGCCTTGCAGTCCCGACTGGGCCTGGCGCCAGATCCGGCGGTGCTCGAACGATTCGCAGAGACCAAGCTTCCCGTCGCCATTGAGGCCGGCATCCACCGTCACTATGCGGCACCCAGCGACCCGGCAGAGGCGTCACCGGGGTCGGGTTCGGTTCACTGAGGCTGGCTGGCTCACACAGACGCGCAGCGCTCGCTCACGGGTTCAGATCGTAGCCGTAACGTTCGGCGTGGGGTCGAAGCGCGTCCAGGAAGGGCGCGAGGTGGCTCCGATAGCTTTGCCAGCGCCCGGAGGCGCGCTGATAGATAGGCTCAGCGACCTGCGCGTAGCTGCTGGTCCGCACGCGGTCACGCGTGGCGAGCCGGTCATCCCGCCGGAAAGACACGCTGTCCGGATCCACGGAGAGAAAGTTGCAGACGGGCGCCAGGGCGCCGGGCAGATCGTCTACGAGGTCCTCGTAGCGAACGGTCAAGGCCGGCAGATCGAGCGCGGTTTCCAGGCGTGCCCACAGTCCCATGATTCGCGTGTAGGTCGACGCTGCGTTAGTGAGTGTGTCGAAGTGGATGTTCGTCTCGTTGACCGCGTATTGCTGCATGAAGTTGCTCAGCACGACGTCGCAGGGATGGCGCGCGACGAACACCAGTTTCGCGGCAGGGAACAAGCGCTGGATCAGCCCGGCATGCAGAAAGCGCAGGGGCATCTTGTCAATGAGCAGATCGCCTGGTGCCCGGCCCAGCAGGGTCCGGACGGCTTCCGCGTAGCGTTGCCGGCATTCGGCCACCTGCTGAGTGTCGAGGGTCGCCAGCGCTTCCGGGTAGGGTGGCGTGCTTTGCTCCAGGGCACGAATAACCCGGTCCAGTGTCGGGGCTTCTTCGAGGGCGTCGATCTGCGGGCTGGTGGCGAGGGTCGTGTCTACCAGCGTGGTGCCAGAGCGTGGAAAGCCCACGAGGAACGCAAGGCCCCGGCCGGCCTCTGAATCCGCCGGGTCCGGTCTCGCACCGGGCAGGCCGCTGGCCAGCCAGGCGTCGAGGGCCGCACAGCGTGCTTCGAACGCCCGCGGATCCATGGCGCGGCTCCGGGGACCCTGGCGGGCGAGTGCATTGCCTCGTCCAAAGGCGTCGACGGCGGCATCCGGCTGTCCGGCACGGTCCAGGTTCAGGCCCAGTTCGAACCAGTACTGCTGGGCAACGCGCGGCGTCAGGGATCGGCTGTCGATACCCCGGAGGCGTCGGACGGCGGCTTCTGAATCATTGCGGCGCCGTTCCAGCTTGGCGCCTTCCAGGTGCAGACCTGGATGCTGCGGATCGGCGGCGAAACCCTGCCTGAGGGCTTCGATGGCCTCGTTTTCGCGGTTCGACTGCTCGAGAACGCCCGTCAGTTCGATCCATGTCTCAACGTCCGTGGGGTCCAGCTCTGCGGAGCGGCGCAGGTGGACCAGGGCGGTGTCCGTAGCGGTCAGCTCGTTGTGCAGCTGGCCGAGATATAGGTGGGCCAGCGCTAGATCCGGATTGGTTTCGAGTGCGCGCTCCAGGCGCGCCTGGGCTTCATCGAGGCGCCCGATCAACATCAGCGTCAGCGCCCCGTCGACGAGCGCGCCAGCATGATCCGGGTCGTCGCTCAGCACACGGTCGAACTCAGCGAGCGCTTTGGCCGGTTGGTCAACGTGGTAGAGGGTAATGCCCAGGTTGTGACGTACCTGCGTCAGCCCAGGGGAACGATCGAGTGCGTTTCGATAGGCTTCGAGCGATGCTTCCATGGCACCGGTGGCGCGCTGCGCATGGCCCAGACTGGCCCAGCCTTCGGCGTAGCTTGGTGCTGACTGAACGGCCTGTTGAAAGGCGCGCACCGCTTCGGATGTCCTTCCCGCATTGTGTAGGGCCCGGCCCGCATGGTTCAGTGCTGTCGCCAGGCCCGGCGCCTGTGCCAACGCTGCCTGGGATTCGCGCAGCGCCGCAGGCAGGTCCCCGCGCTGAAAGGCCAGCAATGACCGGCTGACCGCTGCCTCCGGATCGGAGCCTTTTGCCATCGCTGCCGCAATCGACGCGGCTTCGTCGTCACGCCGCTCAGCAACCAGTAGCTCACGCAGGGCAACCGCGCAGTCGGGTTGATCGCCGTGCGCGCGCAGGGCCGCCTCGGCGCTGGCAAGGTCTCCGGCGGCCAGCAGGGATCTGGCCTGCTCGAGGGCAGTCGGGTTCATGGAATGGTCCGGTCAGCCAGAGGACATCCGTGGAGCGGGTGATGGGAATCGAACCCACGTCATCAGCTTGGGAAGCTG
>JBCDHO010000086.1:0-8548 GCA_038749855.1 Pseudomonadota bacterium | reverse complement strand
CGACGATCGGAGACCGGCGCGACTCAGTACTGCAGCGGCGCTGCCCCCGGTGGAAGGTCGCCGACCACGTCCACTCCCTCGGGCGGCACGAACGCAAAATGGCCCTCGGGCACGTCGGGATTGCGCACCACGGCCGTGAACGCCAGCTCGGTCCGCATGCCAAAGGCATCCTCGAGCACAAGACGGGACAGCGTTCCATCCTGGAATCCGAGTACCAGGCGTTCAAACTGTGCCTCGACCGATCGCGAGGTCAGTTCCAGCAGGTGCAAACCCGTCACGGTGCCCAGCTCGGTGACTTCGAAGCGCTCGTCGAGGCGTTCGAGGTCCATGATCACCAGCAGCGGTGAGTCACCGGAGAGTTCCTGCTGATCGCGCACGGTCACCTGTTCGAGCGCCTCGTCGTACATCCACACGGTGGTGCCGTCGGCGATGATCAGCTCCGGAAAGTCTCCGTGATAGGCCCAGCGAAACAGGTCGGGGGTCTGAAGCCAGATATCGCCCTGCCCCTCCTCCATGACCGCACCGTCGACGGACAGCACCACCTGCTCAAAGTCCGCACTGAAGCGATCCAGGCCCGAGACAAAGGACTCGAGGACGGACCGAGCGCTGACGGGTTCGCTGGCAACCGTGGCTGCCGAAAGCGCCTCTGCATCCTCCTGGCCAATCGCCGGCCCGCACGTTACGGCCCAAAGGACGAACAGTGCCGCAGCCTGCCAGGGGCTTTGCCATCGACGAGGTCCGTGCACGTCAGTCTTTAGGCGGGGGCGGCGCGAGCACTTCGCGCTGTCCGTTATGCTCGGGGGCACTGACCACGCCGTCTTCCTCCATCTCCTCGATGAGGCGTGCGGCCCGGTTGTAGCCGATCCGCAGCTGGCGCTGGACGCTGGAGATCGAGGCACGACGGGATTCCGTGACCCAGGCCACGGCCTTGTCATAAAGCTCGTCCTTGTCGCTGTTGCTGCTTTCCGGCAAACCCGCTGCATTGATGTTCATCCCATCGGTCGTGGTCTGTGTCTCGTTCAGGACACCTTCCACGTAGTCCGGTTCCCCAAACTGTTTCAGGTAATCGACCACCGCATGCACCTCGTGATCATCCACAAAGGCGCCGTGCACGCGGTCCGGCAGCGCAGAGCCGGGCGGCAGGTAGAGCATGTCCCCGTGCCCGAGCAGCTGTTCCGCACCCATCTGGTCAAGAATCGTCCGCGAGTCAACGCGCGAGGACACCTGGAACGCGATTCGGGTTGGCACGTTGGCCTTGATCAGGCCGGTAATTACGTCCACGGACGGCCGCTGGGTGGCGAGGATCAGGTGAATGCCCGAGGCCCGGGCCTTCTGGGCGAGCCGCGCAATCAACTCGTCGATCTTCTTGCCGACAATCATCATCATGTCGGCCAGCTCGTCGATGATGACCACGATGAAAGGCAGGGGCTCGAGCAGGGGCGGATCGGTCAGCCCGAGCTCCTCATTCACCGTGTAAAGCGGATCTGCGATGGGTTCACCCGCCGCCTGCGCGTCGCGCACCTTCTTGTTGAAGCCCGCCAGGTTGCGCACCCCAAGGGCTGCCATCAGGCGATAGCGGCGCTCCATCTCGGCAACGCACCAGCGCAGGGCATTCGCGGCTTCCTTCATGTCCGTGACGACCGGCGCGAGCAGATGCGGAATGCCCTCGTAGATGGAGAGTTCCAGCATCTTCGGATCCACCATCACCAGGCGCACGTCCTCCGGACCCGCCTTGTACAGCAGGCTAAGGATCATGGCGTTGAGTGCGACGGATTTACCAGACCCCGTCGTGCCCGCAACGAGCAGGTGCGGCATCTTCGCGAGGTCGGCGACCTGGGGGCGTCCGGCAATGGTCTTGCCCAGCGCGAGGGTCAGCTTGGACTTTGAGCGGTCGTATACGTCGGACTTGAGAATTTCCGACAGGTAAACGATCTGTTTCTTCGTATTCGGGATTTCGAGGCCGATCGTGGACTTGCCGGGGATGACCTCAACCACCCGCACGGACACGATGCTCAGGCCGCGTGCCAGGTCCTTCGAGAGGTTGGTGATCTGCGCCGACTTCACCCCGGCCGCCGGCTCCAGCTCGAAACGGGTGATCACGGGCCCCGGGTGCACCGCGACCACGTCGACGCTCACACCGAAATCGGCCAGCTTCAGCTCGACCTGCCGGGACAGGGCCTCCAGGGCCTCCTTGCTGTAGCCCACTTCCTGCTCGGGCGGATCATCAAGGACCCCCAGGGGTGGCAGCTTGTCCGCAGGGAGGTCTTCGAAGAGGATCTGCTGCTTCTCCTTCGCCACGCGTTTGCTCTTGGGCGGCGGAGGTTGCTGCTCCACACGCGGTTCGATGCGCGGCTTCGGCTTGGTCTTGCGCCGTTCCGTGTCGGCTTTTCGCACCTCTTCCCGGTGTGCCTTGGCGCGACGTCCCGCGAACCAGTCGCGTAGCCCCACCACGGACCCCACCACCCAATCGATGGCGGCAAGCGTGTACTTGCCCGTCTGATCCATGACCCAGAACCAGGAAAGACCCGTGTAAAGCGTGATGCCCACCAGCATGAACGCAAACAGAAACACCGTCGCGCCGACGCCGGTCAGGCGCAGCAGCGGCTCGGCGACGAGGTCCCCGATAACACCGCCGCCGTCGGCCGGCATCACCTCGGCCAGCGGGTTCGAATGAAGGTCCGCCAGGCCCGTGGAGGCCAGCAGGAACAGAACCAGCCCGGCGATCCGGGCCGCCCAACCGAACCAGCCGTCAGACTCCGTGCGTTCTTGCTGGGCGTATATCCTCCAGCCCGCATACGCGATCAAAGGCGGGACCAGGTAAGCGATATAACCGAAACCCAGCAGGAAAAACCGGGCGAGCCAGGCGCCCAGGAAGCGCCCGATGTTCTGCACCTGGTCCGCCGCAGCGGGCTGAAACGGTCCCGGATCCAGCGGGTGGTAGGTGATCAGGCAGGCGAGCAGATACAGCGCCAGCAGGATGGAGAGAATGAAAGCGCTCTCCTGCAGGCGCCGCCACAGTGTGTGCTGCACCGTCGGCGCGGTTCTCGGCGTTGTCTTACGTGCTTGTGACAATCTGAGTATCTATTCTAGTTTTCGGCTGCAGGTTATTGTAACCATTGAAACTGTTACCCACCATACCCGCCTTTCGACGCCACCGCGAAAGGCGCCCTAATCGGATCCGTGCGCCTCTTCGTGCGCCTCCTGACTGCTTGGGACCCGCTCCTCTCCGTCGGGGAATCCGCTAGACTCGTCCCCTTGAATCCTGACCCCCTGCCACAACCTCAGATTCATCGCGGAAACTGCATCGGCAGAAGCGTCCGAAAGAAGCCGAAAAGGCCCATCCCGAACGGAGCAAAGTATACATGAGCGACATCCAGCACCGACGTCTACTGATCCTTGGATCCGGCCCCGCAGGCTACACCGCGGCCATCTATGCGGCGCGCGCCGGACTCGACCCGGCCGTGGTTACGGGCATGCAGCAGGGTGGCCAGCTCACCATTACCACTGACGTGGACAATTGGCCCGGCGACGTCGAAGGCCTCCAGGGCCCCGATCTCATGGACCGCATGCTGCGTCATGCGGAGCGCTTCGACACGGAAGTGATCTTCGACCACATTCACACGGCAAAGCTGGACGAGAAACCGTTCATCCTCGAGGGCGACACCGGAAAATACTCCTGTGATGCGCTGATCATCAGCACGGGCGCGAGCGCTCGCTATCTCGGACTGCCCTCGGAAGAAGCCTTCATGGGCAAAGGGGTCTCAGCCTGCGCGACCTGTGACGGCTTTTTCTACCGGGGCAAAAAGGTCGCCGTGGTCGGCGGCGGCAATACGGCCGTAGAAGAGGCCCTGTACCTGTCAAACCTCTGCGAGGAGGTCATCGTTGTCCACCGCCGTGATGCGCTGCGTGCAGAGAAGATTCTTCAGGACAAGCTGTTCGACCGCGCAGAAAACGGCAACGTCACCCTCCTCTGGGACCACGTTGTCGAAGAAGTGGTCGGTGACGAGCAAGGAGTCACGGGTCTACAGGTGAAAAGCGTCAAAAGCGGCGAACTGACTACGCTCGATGTACACGGCGTGTTCATCGCGATCGGGCATACCCCCAACACGGGCATCTTTGACGGACAGCTGAGCATGAAAGACGGCTACATCCGGATCGAGAGCGGCCTTGAGGGCATGGCCACGATGACCAGCGTCCCAGGGGTTTTTGCAGCCGGCGACGTGGCCGATCACGTCTACCGCCAGGCGGTCACCTCAGCCGGCTTCGGCTGCATGGCAGCCCTGGACGCTGAAAAGTGGCTCGACGACTGATCCGGGACGCATCATGATCCCGCGCCTCGGCAACGAACCCGGGGCGCCCTTCCCTCCGCCAGACACGGCGTTGGACGAGCCTGACGGACTGCTGGCCTGGGGCGGCGATCTCAGCACGGAGCGCCTGCTCGTGGCCTATCGCCAGGGCATCTTCCCCTGGTACTCCGACGACGAACCACCGCTGTGGTGGTGCCCTGCGCAACGCTGCGTGATTCCGACCAACCAGGTACACGTAGCGCGGCGTCTTGCGCGCCTGCTTCGTCAGGGACGCTTTGCATTGACGGCGGACCGCGCCTTCGATGCCGTCGTCGAAGCCTGCGCAGCAACCCGTGCTGCGACCTGGATCACCCGCGATATGGCGACTGCCTATGCGCGGCTGCATGAACTCGGACACGCCCATTCCATCGAGGCCTGGCAGGACGGCACGCTGGTCGGCGGCCTCTACGGCGTTTCCATCGGACGGATGTTCTTCGGCGAATCGATGTTCAGCCTGCGCACGGACGCCAGCAAGGTCATCCTTGCCCAGCTCTGTCCCGTACTGCATTACTGGGGTTTTCCGCTGCTCGATGGCCAGGTGGCCAGCGCACACCTGTTTCGCATGGGCGCTCAGCTGATGCCCCGTGCCCGGTTCCTTGAGGAGGTCGGCCGCCTTACCCAATTGCCGGGACCAGCCGGAAACTGGACTGCCGCCTTCAATGCCAGCCTGTCGGCCGGGGGACAAGCCCCCGCCCGAACTGTGACTCCGCCATGAAGGAGCACTCAGTCGATCAGAATGCGCTCCAGGCCATCGGCTGGATGTTGTGGGCCGTATTTTTGCTGTCCACCATGGACGTGGCCATCAAGCAGCTCGTGGCGCACTACCCAAGCCTGCAGGTGGCCGTACTTCGCTGCCTGATTTCAGCGCCCCTTTTTGCCGTCTGGATGCTGGTGCAGAACCGGCAGTTGTTTCGTACGCGTCGGCTCCGAGCCCACACGGCTCGCGCCCTGCTCGGCCTGCTCATGCTCTGGGCGATCGGGGAAGCGTTCCGAGAACTGCCGCTGGCAGATGCCTACGCCATTTTTTTTGCGGCGCCGCTCATCATGACCCTGCTTTCGGGCCCGGTCATGGGTGAACCGGCCGGTCCCTTGCGCATCGGTGCCTGCGCCGTGGGCTTCCTGGGTGTCTTGGTGGTGCTCAGACCGGGCGCCGATGCCCTGCTGTCTTACGGTTCCGTGGCCGCGCTGCTGGCGGTGGCGTGTTATGCCGTTGTTGCACTCATGGTGAGGGCTCTGGGGCGGGAAGAACACAGTCTGACCATCGCCTTCTGGTTTACGTTTCTGTGCGGTACCGCGGGCGCTCTGTTCATGCCCGGCACCTGGCAGCCGCTGGTCTTGGAGCACTGGCCCTGGCTGGCGATTCTCGGTGTCACGGGTACGCTGGGCCAGGTGGCCCTGATTGCGGCCTTTCGACGCGCTTCTGCCGGCGTGATCGCCCCCCTGGATTACACCGCGATGCTCTGGGCAGTGCTCTACGGCTGGTGGTTCTGGGGGGAGCTGCCCGAGTCGCGAACCTGGGTGGGCGCCGGAATCATCATCGCTTCTGGGCTATTTATCCTGCACCGAGAGCGCGGCGCAGCGCGCCAGGCTCAGCGATCCGCCGCGAGGAAAAGACAGATATCCGTCTCGGCGGATACGGACGGGTCCGCCGAATCCTCCGAGAGGTAGTGCTCCCAGGACAGGCCGGACTCACGCAAACCATGTGCCGCGATCCATGCGTAGAGTCGCTCATAGCTAACCAGGGTGCTTTCGGCCGGGCCGCTGTGCTGCAGACAAACGGCCTCACCGCCCGGTGACTGGCCCGCCCGGATTCGCCCGGTCACGGCATAGTCCTGGGAAGCCATCGCGTCCTCGCCGTGCAGAACGAGGGCCGCTGCGAACTGTCCACCCTGCTCTCCCGCGGTCGCAATGGTCATGGGAGACGCCTCAAGGGCAGCACCATGGGCCAGTGCCCAGGTAGACAGCTCTGCGAAGGCGACGGCGAGCGCGCTGGCCACTTCACCAGCTTCAGCGCCGGCCAGGCCATCGACCATCATCACTGGCATAGGCGCGATGACCCGGCGCTCGATGGGGGCACCGGCAAAATCGGCTTCCGGAAGGCGCTCCACAAAGCCCTTGAAACGAGCAAGGCCACGTTCAAAATCCGAGGCCACCCAGCGTCTCATAAACAGCCCAAAGTAGCGCCCCACGATGGCGGACAGCCCCCCCTCACCCCGCCTGACGTACGCTTCGAAGCGCCAGGTGACACGGCTGCCAATGCCGCCATCCTCAACCGTATACCGCAGCCGGCTCGGACCATGACCACCCAGCTCCGAATCGAGTGCAATGACGCGGTAGGGTTCGCTGCGACGAATCTGCTGGCGCCCCGTACCCAGGACCGAGGGATCGCCGGACCATTCGATGTGCGCACCCACTCCGTGATCGGGTCCCGACAGGGTCAACTCCGCCGTGGGATCGAGCTCGGCCCACGGTGACCAGGCCACCCAGCTCTGAAAGCCATTCAACACGGTGAACACCGTCGCCGCAGGCCGATTGACCTCAACGGAGCGTTCAACCACGACCTTGCCGGGCAACAAAACGCCGACCAGGAGCAGCAACAGAAATACTGAAACAGCGACGATCAGAAAACGAATCACGGTTCAGACGCGGAGCGGTGGCCGTTCAGGGATCACGCCGTTCCGGTGCCCGGGGGTAGCGCGTGGAACCGGGGCGCTCATCGGAAAACTGCGCATCGTCGCCGTCATCTTCCGGTTCCGGAAACCAGTCAGGTACAGCATCCTCGTCGTCGTCTTCCCAGTCGTAGCGCTTAAGCGGCACGCGGTCCCACCCTCGGTAAATGATCGCCAGGGCCACACCGAGCACGGCGCCGGCCAGGTGCAGTTCCCAGGACATCTGTGGCCGGATGGGCAGCACGCCCCACACCATGGAGCCATAGAGGAACCAGACCATCAGGGAGACGCCGACAGAGCGCATGTCCTGCCGAAACATACCGCTGACGAAGACAAAGGCCAGCAGGCCATACACCAACCCGCTGGCGCCAATATGGATGCTCGGACGCCCGATCATCCAACCCAGCAAGCCGGAGCCAAGCCAGATGATGGGAATGGCCCGGACTGAGCTGTTCGGATAGAGGTACAGAATCGCCGTCAGGCTGATGAGCAGGGGCAAGGTATTGCTGAACAGGTGTTCGAAATTGGCGTGCAGCAGCGGTGCCGTCAGGATACCCAGCAGACCTTCCGCATCCCGGGGCCTGAGCCCAAAGCGCGCAAGGTTGAGATCCAGGTAGGCGTCGCTGAGCCAGATAAACCAGATAACCGCGGTCACCGCGATGGCCAGGCGCAGCGCCAGGGAAAAGTTCTGGGCAGCGCGCGGCGAGGATATATAGTCCGGGTCGGGCTTATGTACCTGGATCATGCGGTGGCCTCCGGCAGGCGGGAAGCAATCGCATCTCGTGCTGCCCGGGTCACTTCGACCGCGGAGCGGTCGCCAGGTTCGATGGGCGGATGAATCACAAGCGTGGCCGGTCCCGGCGTAATGAACAGCGACTTTGAGGGCATGATCTCGTGGGTGCCCAGCAAGGTCAGTGGCAAAACGGGCAGGCCCTGGTCCACGGCGATGCGAAAGGCACCCTTCTTGAAGGGCAGCAGGCGGCCATCCAGACTGCGTGTGCCCTCGGGAAAGAACAGGACACCGACACCGTCGCCGATATCGGCCAGGGCATCGTTGATGATTTGCTTCGCCTCCTCCGGCTTGCTTCGGTCCACCAGGATATGGCCCACCTTTTCACAGCCAATGCCGATGCCGGGGATGTTGCGTAGCTCCTTTTTCATCACCCAGCGCAAATCCAGCCCCAGCCAGCCATAGACCAGCAATATGTCGTACTGGCTGGCGTGATTACACACCACGACGTAGGTCTCGCTGGGATCGATATGCTCCGATCCCTCCACCGTAACCAACATGGGC
Source organism: Pseudomonadota bacterium (assembly GCA_038749855.1). GTDB lineage: Bacteria > Pseudomonadota > Gammaproteobacteria > Xanthomonadales > SZUA-36 > Marinihelvus. The sequence continues at coordinate 239 of JBCDHO010000086.1, read as the reverse complement.
GTGAGACGACCAATAAAGCGAGCCCACATTCCACCAATCCTGGTCGAGGCAAAACGGGGAGACACCAGCAAGGCGGTTACCACCGCCAGCCACCCGCAGAGCAGCGACCAGAGCGCTGAAACGGGGAAGAGAATCAACCAGACGTAGAGCTGGTAGGGCCAGCGCAGAAAGGACTTCAAGGAGTTCGAACCGATGGGCAACGTAATTGCGGCGAGCCTAGCGGTCAGGCCGCGCCCGTG
>JBCDHO010000085.1:0-8555 GCA_038749855.1 Pseudomonadota bacterium | reverse complement strand
GATTTTCCGGCCCCGGAGCCGCCGACAAGGCCGAGGATCTCGTCCCGTCGCACGGACAGGTACAGGTCCTGGTGGACCACGTTGTGGCCGAAGCGCTTGACCAGGCCGCGGACCTCGATGATGCCTTCTTTCTGCTGCGTAGCCATCAGAAGCCGATCCTCGTAAAGACCGTCGTGAAAAAGGCGTCGGCGCAGATGACCAGCACGATGGATAGCACCACGGCCTCCGTGGTTTTCAGCCCCAGCTCCTCGGCGGACCGTTTGACCTGCATGCCGCGCAGGGTGCCCACGGCGCCGATGAGAAAAGCAAAAAAGGGCGTTTTGATCATGCCGGCGATGTAGTCGTTCATGTCCGTGCTCTGGGCCACGCGTTCCATGAACTGCAGCGTGCTGACGTCCAGCGCAACGATGGTGATCAGGGCACCGCCGGCCAGGCCGGCCAGGTTGGCAAAGAGGGTCAGGGCGGGCAGGGCGATCATCAACGCCAGGATGCGCGGCAGGACGAGCTGGCGCGTGGGATTCAGCCCCATGACCTGCATGGCGTCCACTTCCTCGTTGAGCTTCATGGTGCCAAGGGAAGCGGCAAACGCGCTGCCCGACCGGCCCGCCACCATGATCGCAGCGAGCAACGCGCCCATTTCACGCACGACGGCGATGCTAACCATGTCGACCACGAAAATTTGCGCACCGAATCGTTCCAGCTGGCTCGCGCCCTGGTAGGCCAGCACGATGCCGATGAGAAAGGAAATCATCATGACGACGGGGATTGCCTGGACGCCCGCCTGGTGAATCTGTCGCAGCGTCTCCTGGATCATCATGCGCGTAGGCAGGCGCGTCCCTTCGGTCAGCCAACGCGTTACCTGCCCCGTGTCTTCGACGCCCTGGGTGACCACGTGCCCGATGGATTCCAGCGTGCTGCGCAGCGGGTGCATGGGCGGCGGCTCGTCGAGGTGGTGGCTGTGTTCGCGGATGGCCGCCGCGTCGATAATGTGCTGAAGGAACTTGAAGTGCGCCGCCTTGAAGCCCTTGAACTCGGAGGTCTTGCCCTCTTCGCGCAGCTGCTGCGCCCGGTCGTACAGCACCCAGGCGCCGGCGATATCGATCTCGTCGAGTCCGTCGCAGCGAAACTCCACGTGCCGATCGGCCTTATCGATGATCTCGAGGGACGCGTCTTCAAGCGTCGCCACGTTCTCGAACAGCCAGTCACCGCGGACGCGGACAATCAGCGCATCGTTGTTGAGGTCGGTGCTCAGATAGGCTTCGTGCATCGGGTCGGTTTATAGCTTCTGGCGGCGCAGCGCCGGACGAGGCAGCACCATTCTAGGCAAGTTGGTCGTCAACGTCCCAGCCGGAGGTTTCCGAGGCTGGGCAAGAGCCCTATCATGGGGCCCTGATGCCGGTTCCGCACCGTTCCGGCCCGAGACGAGATCAACATGCCTGTCGAACGACCACCCTTTCTGCCCGGACCCCGGGCGGCTGCCCGCGCGCTGCTGCGCGGAATGGCCCTGGCAACCCTGTTTGCCGCCGCGAGTACAGCGCAGGCGGAAACCTCCGTCCGCGTGGCGCCGCTGGCGGAGGTCCTGGTCGACCTTGAACGGCGCGCGCCGGCGGAGGTGCTGCCGCTGAACGACAGCATGCTGGCGGCCGAGGTCAATGCGGTCGTTGCGGCCGTGAACGCCGACGTCGGGAGCACGGTGCGCCAGGGCGAGCTGCTGATCCAGCTCGACGAGGTGGATTTTCAGCTGCAGTTCGAAGCAGCAGAGGCAAGCCTCGCGGCGGCAGAGGCGCAGTTTGCCGATGCGGAGGCCAAGCTCGATCGGGCGCGGCGCCTCGGTCGCGAACAATACGTTTCTGCCGATGAGTTACTCACGCGCGAAACGGCGCTCGCCCTCGGTGACGAAGAGCTTCGGAGGGCGCGTTCGCAGATTGATGTGGCGCGGCGCAACCTGGAGAAGTGTCGGGTCCTCGCTCCCTTCGACGGTGTGGTTCAGGCCCGCCAGGCGCAGGTGGGGGCATACGTGACCGTGGGCGCACCGCTGCTGCGCCTCACGCAGACGGACCACATTGAGCTGTCCGCCGAGGTGCCAGCGGCCGTGGCAACAGGGCTCGAGACGGCCGAGTCGGTCTGGTTCGAATCACGCGGGCAGCGCTGGGACGTTGCCCTGTTGCGCCTTTCGCCGGTGGTCGATCCCGGCCGCCGCTCACGGCAGGCCCGCTTTGCCTTCGGCGATGCAGCGCCGGCTGCCGGCCGCAGCGGGCAGCTGGCCTGGCGCGAAGCGCGTGGACAACTCCCGGCCAACTTCCTGACCCGGCGGGGTGATGCACTGGGTGTCTTTATTCACGAAGCGGGGCGGGCCGTGTTTCACCGGCTGCCCGGTGCGGAGGAGGGTCGGCCTGCGCTTATTGAACTGCCGGGCAGTACGCAGGTCGTCGTGCAGGGCCGGGACCGCTTGCAGGACGGCGACCCCATTATTTTGCGCTGAGTGTCGAATCAGCCTTGACCATGTATCGAAACCTTCTGACCAACCACCCGCTGGTCAACATCCTGTTCGGGGTGGTGATGGTCATGGGCCTGTTGTCCTACTTCAGCATGCCCCGCGAACAGGATCCAGAGATTAACTTCAACTGGGTGCTGGTCAATACCGTGCTGCCCGGCGCCTCGGCCGAGGATGTCGAGCAGCTGGTCACGGGTCCGATCGAGGACGGCATTCGCAATGTCCAGGACATTCGTTTCGTGCTCAGCACCACGCGCGAAAACCGGTCGAGCATCCTGGTTCGCTTTCGGGATTTGTCCGAGCGGGAGTTCGACAAGCGCATCAATGACGTGCGCCGCGAGGTTCAGACCAAAGCCAACCAGGAATTGCCCGATGAGGCGGAAGATCCTTTTGTCCTCGAAGTGACCACCTCGTCCGGCTTTCCAACGGCCCTGGTCGTGGTTACCGGGCAAGCCGATGACGAGCTGCTGCGCCGCCAGGCGCGCATCATCAATGAAGACATCGAACGCCTTGCCGGGGTCGATCAGACGATCACGATCGGTGTGCGGGAGCCGGAGCTGCAAGTACGGGTGCGACCGGAAGACCTTGCGGCACGGGGCCTCCAGGCCAGCGATGTGGCCGATCTGCTGGCGCGGGCTTTTCGCGACACCTTTGCGGGCCGTTCGCGGGTGGCTGGCGACGAATGGTTAGTTCGGGTTGAGGGAACCACCGACGATCCAGAAGTCCTCTCAAAGTTCCAGGTGGCCGCGCCGGGCAGTGGCGACTACCTCGCCCTGTCCGAGGTCGCGACCATCGAACGGGCCCGGGAGGATGCCGATCAGCTCGTGTCCTTCGAGGGGCAGCCGGCCGCGGCCTTGTCCGTCGCCAAGGTGCCCTACACCAACACCATTGACCTGATCGATGAACTGAACGCTTACATTGCTGACAAGAATGCGCAGCTCGAAGGCAGTGGTATCCGCCTGGTGCTGGCCGACGACCAGACCGTGGCCACCCGCAATGCGATTCGCATCATGCAGAACAACGCCGTGCTGGGGCTCGCGCTCGTGCTGCTCGTGTGCTGGGCGTTCCTGGGCCTGCGCATCGCCTCCATGGTGACCCTGGGCATCCTGTTTTCCATTGCCGGTACGCTGTGGGTGCTGTACTTCACCGGCAATACGCTGAATGTCTCCGTACTGCTCGGTATCGTCATCGTGCTGGGCATGCTGGTGGATGACGCGGTCGTCGTGGTCGAGGCCATGTTTTACCGGCTTCAGCGGGGCGCGGAGCCGATCGCGGCCGCCGTCGACGCACTCAGGGAAGTCGCCCAACCGGTGACTTCGGCCGTTCTGACCACCATGGCCGCCTTTCTGCCCTTGATGCTGCTTCCGGGCATTATCGGGAAGTTCATGTTCGTGATTCCCTTCGTGGTGACCGTGGGCTTGGCGGTGTCGTTGATCGAGGCCTTCTGGATCCTGCCCAGCCACGTCATCGGCCTGAGTCGTAAGCGACGCCCGGAGGTGGTTGGTCAGGGTCGCATCACGGGCCGGCGCGCGCGCTGGACCCACTGGATCCGCGTGAAGTACACGAAGATGCTGTGTTACGTGATGCGGCGCCCCGCGCGCTTCCTGTCCATCGGTGTGCTCGCCTTCCTGGTGGCTTTGAGTTCCGTGGCCTCGGGCCTCGTGCGCATGGAATTCTTTGCCGCTGATCCCGTCCGCCTCTTCTACGTCAATCTCGACATGCCCGCCGATGCGCCGATCGAGGAGACGCTGCGCCAGGGCGGAGAACTGGAGGAGATCGTGCGGGCCCAGCTCCGGCCGGAGGAAATTCGCGCGATCACCGTCAATGCGGGCATCAAGTTCACCGACACCGAAGCGCTCTACGGGGATCAGTACGCGCAGGTCCAGGTGTCCTTGCAGCCCGCCACCGGCGACATGCGGACCGTCTATGAAATCGTCGAGGCCATGGATGCGCCGGTTCGTGCAGCACCGGTGGACGGGCAGGTGAGCTTCACGGTGATCACGGGTGGCCCGCCCACGCAGCGCCCGGTCAACGTCAAGGTGCGATCGGACGACTTCGAAGAGTTGCGGCGCGCCACCGATGCCATGAAGGAACTCGTCCGCTCCCTGCCGGGCACGCTGAACGTAACGGACAACGATGTGCCAGGGCGCGCCGAGCTGGTGCTGGAGCTTGACCAGCCTGCTGTCCGGCGGGCGGGTCTGACGCCGGGCCAGGTGGCCCGCCTGCTGCGCCTGCACCGGGATGGGGAGGTGGTTGCCTTTTTCCGCAACGAGGGGGAGAAGGTGGAGCTGCGCGTGATGGGCGCGGAACGTGACCGTCAGGACATCCGCGCTGTACTTGATGATCCGATTGCGCTGCCGGGGGGTGGGGTAACAACCTTCGGCGCCCTTGCCGATGTCCGTATTGAGCGTGGCCGTGGCGCGATCCAGCACTACAACTACCGCCGCGCGCTGACGGTCGAGGCGGACCTCGATCCCTTGCTTAACGATACGGTCAACGTGAACCGTCAGCTCACCGAGGGCTGGGCGTCGCTGAAGCAGGACTTTCCCAACACCGACATCGACCAGTCCGGCGCCCTCGACGACATCCAGGAAAGCCTGGACGCGATGGCCGGGCTCTTCCTGCTGGGGCTCGGCCTGATCTACCTGATCATTGCCGCTCAGTTCCGCAGCTATTTCCAGCCGTTGCTGATCCTGACCACCGTGCCCATGGCCTTCACCGGTGTTGCCTTCGGCCTGCTGCTGACCCGCAATCCGCTGAGCCTGTATACGCTGTACGGCGTAATCGCACTGACAGGCATCGCTGTGAATAGCGCCATTGTGCTGATCGACGCCGCCAATGCCCGCATACGAGCCGGGATGCGTCCCCTGCATGCGACGGTCTACGCGGCGCGTCGGCGGGTCATCCCGATTCTCATGACCACGACCACCACGATCGCAGGCCTCTTTTCGCTTGCGGTCGGACTGGGTGGAAAGTCGCTGGTGTGGGGTCCGGTGGCCTCGTCTATCGTGGCCGGCCTCGGCGTCGCCAGCCTCCTGACCCTGTTCATGGTGCCGACCCTCTACCGCATGTTCCAGCGCGGTCATGGGGGCGCGGAGTTCCGACGCGTCCACGGTCAGTAAGCGCCCTCGCAAGGCGGCTTCGTCACTTTCTTGTCGCTTGTACGGGATGAAAAAGGTCAGCCAAATCAGGTGCTTTACGGATTACGCTGTTCATAAAAGCTTCATCAAACGGTCAACGCCATGTCATGGCCCGGGCGCAAGCTTGCAGCCAGGCAGCGTGGGGGCAGACGATGAACTGGAACGTGCAACCGGTACAGCGAATGGCGGCAATTGACGCGGCCGTTTGTCACCGCGTGAATCGCGCCTGTGGTGTGGCGTCCATCCGGCTAGGCTTTGCACTGATCAGCTGGCTTGGGAACGGAAAATTCTGGTACCTCCTCATGCTACTGCTTCCCGTGCTGTTTGGTCTGCCAGGGCTGGAAGCCAGCATCCACATGGCCCTGAGCGGCGTGATTGGGGTGGGCCTCTACAAGGGCATCAAGCACCTCACTCATCGCCCACGACCCTACATGCAGCATCGGAACATCGTCCTGGGCGCGGCGCCGCTTGATCAGTTCAGTTTCCCTTCGGGGCACACGCTCCACGCGGTGATGTTTACCCTCATCGTGGTCGAGGCTTTCCCGTTGCTGGGCTGGTTCCTCGTGCCCTTTACCTTGCTGATTGCGCTGTCCCGGGTGGTTCTCGGGCTCCATTACCCGACCGACGTGATCCTCGGCGCGCTGATCGGTACGCTACTGGCCATCTTGGTGCCTGCGGTTCCCGTTGCTGCCTTGCTTGCCCCGGGCGCTTAGCTGAGTACCCAGTGCCCGCCCAGTGCGCTAGGCTGCGCCGATGCGACACGTTCCGCTTCCCGTATGGCGCCTGATGGTCACCTACGCCCTCATGATGGGCGGCACGGCGCTCACCGTTCTGATTGCGGGCATCATCGGCCTGGAACTGGCGCCAACACCGTCGCTCGCGACGCTTCCCGTCGCGTTGAACGTGGTTGGGGTCGCCGCTTCGACCCTGCCAACCGGCCGACTGCTACAGCGCTTTGGCCGGCGCCCCGTTTTCCTGGCCTATGGTTTCCTGGCGGTCCTGGCTGCCCTGGTGTGCGCTGGGGCGCTACTGCACGGCAGCTTCCTGGTGTACTGCATCGGCAGCGGGCTCATGGGGTGGGCCGGCGCGGCGGGTCACCAGTATCGCTTTGCTGCCTTGGAGCTCGTACCCGCCGAGCGTGCGGCTGATGCGACATCCGTCCTGCTCCTGGGTGGAATCCTGGGGGCGTTCATCGGTCCGGAACTGGCCGTGCTCGGCCGTGACCTGTTACCGACGCCTTATGCCGGCTCTTACCTGCTCCTGGTGGGGGCCTACCTGCTTGGCCTGGTACTGCTGACCCGCTATCGGGATGCACCGGTCGAGGGCAGCACATCACCGCAGGGCGGCAGGCCCCTGAGTGCGATCCTTGCACAGCCGGTGGTCGTTCTTGCCGTTGCCGCTGCCGCCACGGGCTATGGCGTGATGACCTTTCTCATGACCGCCACGCCCATCAGCATGCACGAGCACGCAGGACACAGCCTCGAGGCCACGAAATGGGTCATTCAATCCCACATTGCCGGCATGTATTTGCCCGCCCTGGTGTTTGGGCTGCTCGCCGCCCGTCTCGGCTATCAGCGTCTGCTCTGGCTGGGCGTCGCGGCTTATGTCGCGACCCTGCTCATTGCCGCGGTCGACCAGGCGCTGATCCACTACTGGTCGGCACTCGTGCTGTTGGGTGTGGGTTGGAATTTCCTTTTTCTCAGTGGCACGAACCTGTTGCCCCAGGGTTACGAGAAGGCGGAACGCTTTCGTGTGCAGTCGCTCAACGATTTCCTGATCTTTTCCGTTCAGGCGCTGGTGGCGCTCGGTTCGGGGTGGTTCCTCACGCAGGTGGGCTGGAGCGGTGTCCTGGCCGCCGCAGCGCTTCCCGTGCTGGCGTTCACAGCCCTCCTGGTCATGACACCCCGGTTTCGCCGGGGCGCGCCCGTGGCACGGCAGGAGTCGGCGTGAATCGCATCCCGGTGGACGGCGCGCCTGGCTCGTGCAGGCTTAGGTTGTCCTGGGACGGTCAAAAACTGTCTGCCCGGCTTGCAACCATTCCGTACCGGGCGGCGTCAAAGGGAATTGAACCACGGCGGACTCAGGGCCGCGGAAGCCACAATCCCGGAGGGAACTTCATGAATCAGCAAACCAAACGCCGCGTCAGTGCGGTATTGACCGGGGCAGTGGCCCTGGCGCTCAGTACATCGCTTCACGCCTGGGGCAACAGCTGCGAGCACAAGCGTGAGCTCGAAGAACGCCTCGACCTCTCCAGCAGCGACTCGCTCTCGATCGTCGCGGCTGCCGGTGACCTTGAGATTCGCGGCGAGGACGGCGCTGAGGCAGCGACCGTGCAGGCAACCATCTGTGCGTCCGAAGAGGAATGGGCCGAAGAAGCGGATCTCGCGATGGACGGCGGGCGTGAAGCGCGCATCGCAGTGGTCATGCCAGATGCCAACGGCATGTCCTGGAACAACAGCTACGTCTACATGGATCTGGTGATCGTGGTGCCCTCGGACATTGAGCTGGACGTTCGCGACAGCAGCGGTGATATCGAGATTAACCGTGTTGCTTCGCTGGCGGTCAAGGACAGCAGCGGTGACCTTGACATCGATACGGCAGACAGCGTGTCCGTGTCCGACTCGTCGGGCGACATCGAAATCAACCGGGTCGACGGTGACGTCACGATTGTCCAGGACAGCAGCGGAGACATCCGTGGTCGCGATATCCAGGGAAGCGTCATCGTGGCCCGGGACAGCTCTGGTGACATTCGCTTCCAGGACGTGGGTGACGACTTCGTGGTCGAACGGGATTCCTCAGGAGACGTGGTCGCGCGCACCATCGGCGGTGACTTCGCCGTGCTGCGCGATGGAAGCGGTGAGGTGCGTTACGAGGACGTTGCAGGGTCCGTAGACATCCCCGAGGGCAAGTAAGCACCTCGG
>JBCDHO010000084.1:0-8556 GCA_038749855.1 Pseudomonadota bacterium | reverse complement strand
TACGACGGCAAGCACCACCCGGTCGACTCGAAGGAAATCGCCTTTGTGATCGCTGCACGACACGCATTTCTTGATGCGATCGACCATGCGGGCCCACAGATCCTCGAGCCCATCGTCTCCGTGGACGTAACAGTCCCGGATGACAAGATGGGTGACATCACCGGCAACCTGGCTGGACGCCGGGCGCGCATCAACGGCACGGAGAATCTGCGGGGCGGCCTGGTGACGATTAAGGCGGATGTGCCCCTGAGTGCCCTGGCGGACTACCACACGGAACTGAAAAGCCTGACTCAAGGCTCAGGCAGCTTCACCATGGTGTTCAGCCACTACGACCCGGTACCGAGCGACGTGCAGCGCACCCTGGTGAGCGAAGCCGCGGGCGACGCAGGCACCTGAACGCGGCAGCGGCTGCGCGCCTGGCAGCCGCAGCAGTCAGCCGCGCCGCTGGTCCTGGTGCGCAAGGTACCAGCGGTAGCTGTCCTCAAGTCCGTCCCGGAGCGGGATCGAAGCGCTCCAGCCGAGCCGGGTCAGGCGGCGCACATCGAGCAGCTTGCGCGGTGCACCATCCGGCCTGCCCGTATCGAACACCAGCCTGCCCTCATAGCCGACCACCTCGCAGATTTGCTCCGCCAGTTCGCGAATGGAGCCATCGACACCGGAGCCCACGTTCAGATGTGAACGCATGGGCGCCGTTTCCTGGCCATAGGCGCCGGGGTCGAGTTCCATGACGTGCACACTCGCCCGGGCAAGATCATCGACATGGAGAAACTCCCGTCGCGGGTTTCCACTCCCCCATACCAGGACCTCCTCCGCGCCCTGCACCTTTGCCTCATGAATCCGGCGCAGCAGCCCCGGAATGACGTGGCTGTTCTCCGGGTGGAAGTTATCCCCTGGTCCGTAGAGGTTGGTCGGCATCACACTGCGGTAATCGCGACCGAACTGCCGGTTGTAGCTCTCACACAGCTTGATGCCCGCGATCTTCGCCAGCGCATAGGGTTCGTTGGTGGGTTCGAGTGTCCCGGTCAGGAGCGCTTCCTCACGCATGGGTTGCTCGGCGTGCTTCGGATAGATGCAGGAAGAACCGAGAAAAAGGAGCTTCTGGACGTCTGTCGCGTGGGCGGCATCGATCACATTAGTCTCGATGAGGAGGTTGTCACGAATGAACTCGGCGGGAAAATGTGCATTGGCATGGATGCCACCCACCCGCGCCGCTGCCAGGTAGACTTGATCGATTTTGTGGCCTTCAAACCAGCTGTGAACGGCCGCCGGATCACGCAGGTCCAGATCGTCTCGGCCCTGCGTCAGCACGGTGCGGTAACCAAGTTCCCGGAGACGCCGGACCAGCGCCGAACCCACCATGCCCCGATGGCCCGCCACGAAGACGGTCGCCGGCCGGTCTGCGGTAGGCATCATCGCTGTGTCGCCTATCGCGCTGTCGCCTTCGGTGCCGGACCCAGGGCCGGCCGCGGTGCCGTTACCGCTCATGAGTCCACGGGCACCGGCAATTCAAGGCCATGGTCCCGCAGCAAAGCGTGTCGCCGTGCTTCAACGAGGTCATGAGCGACCATTTCACGGCAGAGCGCTTCAATGGAGATCTCGGGCGCCCAGCCGAGTTGCTCTCGGGCCTTCGACGCGTCGCCGAGCAGCGTGTCGACTTCCGCAGGGCGAAAGTAGCGCGGGTCAACGCGGACCACGACCCGGCCCGGCGCCAGGGCGGGCGCCGCGTCACCCTCGACGGCGTCCACTACGGCCTGCTCAGCGTCTCCCTGGCCCTCGAAGCGCAACGTTACGCCCAGTTCCCGGGCAGAAAGCACCAGGAAGTCCCGCACCGACACTTGATTGCCCGTAGCGATAACAAAGTCCTCGGCCTGCTCCTGCTGAAGCATCAGCCACTGCATCCGCACATAGTCCCTTGTATGGCCCCAGTCGCGCCGCGCATCGAGGTTGCCGAGGTACAGGCAGTCTTGCAGTCCCTGGGCCAGCTGACACAGGCCGCGGGTAATCTTCCGCGTCACAAAGGTCTCGCCGCGCCGGGGCGATTCGTGGTTGAACAGAATGCCGTTGCAGGCGTACATACCGTACGCTTCCCGGTAGTTCACCGTGATCCAATAGGCATAGAGCTTGGCCACGCCATAGGGACTGCGCGGGTGGAACGGCGTGGTCTCTCGCTGGGGCACTTCCTGGACCAGGCCATAGAGCTCCGAGCTTGATGCCTGGTAGTAGCGGGTGGTCTTCTCCAGGCCGAGCAAGCGGATGGCCTCCAGCAGGCGAAGGGCCCCGAGCGCATCGACATCGGCCGTGTACTCTGGCGCTTCAAAGCTGACCGCCACGTGGCTTTGTGCTCCTAGGTTGTAGACCTCATCCGGACGCACCTCCTGCAGGATGCGTGTCAGGTTGGAGCTGTCCGTCAGATCGCCGTAATGAAGCTTCAGGCGCGGGTCCGGCTCGTGCGGGTCCTGATAGATGTGATCGATGCGTTGCGTATTGAAGGAGGACGCCCGACGCTTAATCCCATGCACCTCATAGCCTTTAGCCAGCAGCAACTCGGCCAGGTAGCTGCCATCCTGTCCGGTGATTCCGGTAATGAGCGCTTTGCGCATGGTCCAGTTCCTCGTTCGTTCAACGCGCGGCTGCGGTCAGGGCCTGCATTCTAGCGATTTCCGCGCCCGGAGAGGCTGCGTCGTATCGGCGAGAGTGCCATACTGCCGCCCTCACCCACTCGTACTGCTCATGTCGACCATTATCGCCTCACCGCCCGGCCTGTTCGTTCTCGGCATGCACCGCAGCGGGACTTCCTGCCTCGCAGGCATGCTGAGCTGCGCCGGCTTCAGCGCGGGTGCCGTCGACGAGTTCAACCCGCACAACGCCCAGGGGAATCGGGAACACCTGGCCGTTACGCCGTTGAACGAGAGCATCCTGCGCGCCAACGGCGGCGCCTGGAACAATCCGCCGGACCGGGTGACCGTTTCTCAAGCGCGTCGGGAACGCATCGAAGAGATCCTTCGGGAGCTGGAAGCAGAGGCGCAACCCTGGATGCTCAAGGACCCACGCTTCCTGCTGTTATCCGATGCCTGGCTGACGCAGCGAGAGGACGCCAGGCGTATCGGCATCTTCCGGCATCCCTTGGCGGTGGCCCGCTCGCTTGAGCAGCGCGATGGCCTGCGCAGCGAGGACGGCGTACGGCTCTGGTGCCGGTACAACGAACGCCTGCTGGCCCTGCTCGAGGATCGGTCAGATCCTCTGGTGCTCTTCAGCCCGGACCAGGAACACCTCGTTCGTTCGGTCAGCGCGGCGCTCGCCGAGCAATTCGAGAGCGACATTGCCGCCGGTGTTATTCGGCATGAACGCGTTGCCGACTTTTTCAGCGAGGAGCTCGTGCATCACAGCCCGGACCTTGTCCGCGAAATTGAGGATTCGCTGCAACAAAGCGGCGTGCCAGACAATCAGGCGGCGGCAGCCGGACAGCTCTGGCGCCGGCTGCTGGACCGTCAGAGACCGGGGCCGCTGCGGCCGCAGGATCAGACTTCTAATACGACGGGAAACCACCCGCGCTACAAGGGATCGCTACCGGGGGGATCGCTACCGGGGGGATCGCGACCGGGGGGATCGCTCAAGGAGGACTCACTCAAAAGTAGCCTGTTCAAAAAGGGCTCGCCGTCGGGTGTAGGCGCCTCACCGGGTGAGTTAACGGCCCATACCAGTCACGCGGGGCAGTTCGACCTGGACGACGCAGACGCCCTGGATGCCGCTATCGAGGCGAGTCGGGATCCAACCCCCCTGTTTCGGGCGCGCTATGAACACCTGTCCCGTCGCGGTGAGCAGGAACGCCTCGACCGATGGATTGGCGGCTGGTTGACCCGCCGGCCCCAGGACCCGTTCCTGCTCTGGGCCATGGCCGTGCTGGACTGGCAGGCAGGCCGCCGCGAGGCCGCCGTCGCGAACGCCCGATCCGCCGCACGCCTGGCGCCCGGCTGGGCCGACCCCCTCGAACTACTGGCCCGCTGGGCCGTCGAGCTTGGCGACTGGCGCCTTGCTGTACCGAGCGCTCAAGAACACTGGTCGGAAGACAGGGAACTCATCACCCAGCTGTTTTTCGATCACGGCGAAGGCTTCACGGAACACAACTCCCTGTCCCAGCCAGTCGCCGCCGAAGACGGCCAAATGTGCATAACGTTCGACTGCACGGACATTGCGCCGGGGGTTCAGCGCCTGCGACTGGACCCGGTCGACCGGATGGCCGTTGTCAGTGGGCTGGCACTGGAAGCCGCTGACGTCCACGGCCAGCCCCTTGACCTGCGGATCCTCGACAGCAACGCGCTCATCGTCGATCAGGAGCGGTACCATTTTGAGACCGGGGACCCGCAGCTGATGCTTGCCGTCGATCCGATGCCCGCTCCTGCCCTGGGATCGATATCGGTTCGCTTCGTCCTCGAACAGACCGGTGCCGGGGCCCGCAAGACCCTCGGCGAGCTGGTTTCACGGGTGGCGCAAGCGCTCGGCCCAGCACCGAACGATGCAACAGTGAATGCCGGACCCTCACTCGACGCCCTGCGCGATCAGCGCGACGCGCTCACGCAAACACTGACCCTGGTGCGCGGCAGCCTGAGCGGGCGCCTGGGTCTGGGCATCACACGGCTGCTTATGGCGCCGGGCGCGCTCAGCGGCGGCTCAACGAGTCTCGATGAACTGGAGCGTCGCTGGCAGGAACTGGATGCTGCCATCAATGCCCTGGAACACCGGCAAAATTGACAGCGCCGCCGCTCAGCGCGCGGACCTTTTGGCCCCTGCACCGGCCCGCAACGATTCGATGACGGCGTGGAGCGCGTCGGCGCGCTTTACGAAGGTGTGATCACGGGCTATTTCCCGGGCTTTTTCAGCACGGGCCACACGGCTGGCAGCGGCCCGTTGCAGCAACGCCGTTTCCTCGAGTATGACGTCATCAAGGGCCAGCACCGCTTCGCCGAAGAGTGCATCCATTCCCTCAACCTCGTCACTGATCACCAGCGCGCCCGTTGCCACCGCATCGAAGAGGCGATTGGAGAGAAAGCCAAGACGCCGCATTTCTTCCCAGTGATCGTTCAGCACAATACCGCTGTTGCCGTACAGGGCGCCAAGCTCATCATTCAGCACCTGCTGCCCCTGAATGAAACGCCGATCGATGTGCTCCTCCCACCAGGTTCCCCAAACCTCAACGGGCACTTGCTGCTCGAGCATGGTACCGACCACGGGGCGCAGGAAGCCTTTTGAATTCCCAACAAACAGTATCCGGTTCGGGTGCTCGGGATCTTCGGCCAGGGGAAAACGGTGCGGGTCCGTGCACTGCAGCAAAGGCGAAACCGGCGCCTCCAGCCGCTGCTCAAGACGTCGGGCATGCGGTTTTGAGGCGACAAACACGTGGTCGAAACCGTTCAGTTCCGCGTCCGTGGCCTTGTCGGGGTGGCTAATCAGCCAGGCAAGGTTGATGGCGCCAGGCTGCGGCTGATAACGTTCAAGGCCTCGGAGCACCAGGTTGATGTCGTCGGGAACAAGCCGGTGCGCATACCAGGCAGGCAGGGCGTCAATCTGAACCCGATAGCCCAGATCCCGCAGCGCGCGACCCAGCGCTTCAGCGAAGTGAAAATCACCCCAGCTATTGCGCTGCTTTTCCTCAGGCATGGCGATTTTGATCGCGATTCCGATCCGGTCCACGTGGCGGACAAGATGATCGGCCCAGCGCCTTAACCAGGCCGTCCCGGCCTCATTGGGCGCAATGAGTTCATCGATGACTTCCGCATGGACCCGGGCACGCACGGCCATAAGCTCTTCCGACACACAGGCCAGCAGTGGCAGGGAATGAAACCCGTCGATAGCGCGCCATGCTTCGAGGCTGTCCGGTGCCAGGCAACCCACCGCGACCGCACTCGAGGGAGGCGGTCTCAGGGCGAAATCCTGGGGGCTATCGGTGAACCAAAGACCACAAAACCCCTCACCGCTCCCGACCGCTTCCGCGCCCATGACGGCGAACGAAGCATCCGGACCCAACTCGCCTACCTTGGAACGCAGCGCCTCCGGTAACCTCACCATCAGAGGTTCCCGATGCCAGACGCCTCCGCTGACCTGGGAGCTTATGACCTCGCGCACGAGTCGTTGGCCATGACGCTGCCGAAGGAGGATGGCGTTCTTCAGTCGACGGGCGTCCAGCTTTGACGAGGGCTCCTGGTCCTGGGTACCGAATTCCTCGTGCAGGGCAGAGACGCCCGGCGCCAGTGCGCTAAACCGCTGCTGAGAGAACCGCAGTTTCAGGGCGAGATCGACGTCCTCAAAGCCGTAGTCGAAGCCTTCATGAAAGCCACCAACGGCATCAAAGTCCGACGCGCGACAGGCAACCAGCGCAGCTGTGACCGCCGCCGGCAGCTGCTCGGTGACGGGCTTATCGCTATTCCTTGGTCGCATAAAACCGACCGCCGGGTCCCAGGCGAAGGTGATGCCACGATGTTGAATTCTTCCGCTTCGCCCACCATCGGCGGCGGGATAGCGAAGTTCCGCGCCCGCAAGGCCAATGTCAGTGGTCGCTAGGCATTCGACCAGGCCGTCCAGCACCGGCCCTTCGAAGGCGAGATCGTTGTTGGCGAAAACCAGCACGTCGCCGGACGCATGGCGGCGGGCGAGATTGTTGGCGACCGAGTAGCGCTGATTGCGGTCACACAGCAAAAGCACCACCGGCAGCCGGTCCATCCAGGCTTGAATGAGTTCAATGCTGCCATCGGTCGAGCCGTGGTCCACCACTATGAGCTCGGCCTCCTCCGCGTCATGATGTGCCGCATAAGTCTCAAGAAAGCGCGACAGGACGCTTACACCGTTGCGGTTCGTCACCAGCACCGAAACGCCAAAACCACCGCGCAGTGCGCCGTCGGAGTAGCTGACCTTACCCTCGGCAGGAATCAAGGCATCCCTCAGCCCCTGGAAATGCCCCTCGATGTCCTCCGCCTGGTCCTTCAGCGTGTCGAGAATGGTGTCACCGCGCCCCAGGGAACGGGGATTCATCCAGGCACGAAGCACCGGCTGGATCGTCCGCCACACCCGGCTTTCACAAAGAAGCGCGAGGGTGCTGCGGATCGCCAGTAATCCTTTTTCCAGGGCATGGACGTCGTCGCGGACGCGCTGCTCGACGCCTACATCGGAGCTTTCCATGACCGAAGGTGGCACCGCTTCCGCGCGTCGATCCGGGAATTCCTCATCGGACATGGGCCTTGTCTCCCCGAAGTTCGGCCGTCGTGACTCTGCCTCCACAGCCTACCCGATGTTGCGTGTCGTAGGGAGACGTAGGCCTGCCCTGCCTGGGCGGCAGCGGGTAGACTACGCACCACGTCGCGCCGTCTGAACATTCTTGGGTTCCGCCGGGCGCCACAGCACGAGACGAGCCATGCCCCAGGACGCGATAGAGAGCGGAAAGTCCAACGATAACGTCCCTGCGACTCCTATCCTGGAGTACGAAGTCGACCTCAGCTATGTACAGAACGTGCAGGCCGAGGCAGCGAAGTGTGAATTGGACGTTCGCCTTCCCGCCCAGCGCCAGCGGAACCGTTTCAGTCCCGTTTTGATTTCCGTGATCAAAAATGAACGCCATCGCCTGGAGCGTTTCGTGACGCACCACCGCGATCGGGGTGTACAGGAGTTCGTTTTTATCGATAACGGTTCAACAGACGACAGCCTCAGCTGGCTAAGAGCACAACCGGACGTTCTCGCCCTCACCGTGGACCGTCCCTTCGACTGGCAGGCCAAACAGGGTTGGATCACGCACGTGATCAACAAAATCGGACGCCAGCGCTGGTTCCTGGTGCTGGACGCCGACGAACGCCTGGTCTATCCAGGCGAGGATCAGCACGACCTGTCAGACCTCGCTGCCCAGATGGAACTCGAGGAAATCTGGCGGGTTCGCGGCATGCTCATCGACCTGTACGGCCCCGGCAGCTTGCTGGCCAGCGGCACGGGAGAACACCGCCTCTTCGACGGAGAGGGTTACGCAACACGTGAAACCTACTGCATGAACTCCGTTATGGGCGGCCCGAGAGCGCGCGCCCTGGCAACGCCCGATTTCGCACTGCAGCCCGAACTGACGAAATACCCGTTGTTTCGTATTGGTGAGGAGGACCTGATGGCGAATCCTCATCATCTCTGGCCTTTCGGAGCCAATTACAAATCGCCCTGCCATCTCGGCCTGCTCCATGACAAGTTCGGCAAGGACTTGCTGGACAAAATTGAACGTGCCATCCGTGAAAACAGTTACTGGAACGGCAGCTTCGAGTATCGGGCGTACCGGGCCGCGCTCCAGGCAAACCCTCAGCTCAGCCTCGTATACGACGGCACGCGATGCTATGAGCGGCCGGATGACCTGGTGGATGCCGGGCTGCTGGCACCGATCGACTGGGCGTCGAAACGTCGGCCGCGTTGGTTACTTCAGGCGAGGGCGCGCTGGTCGCCGCTGGCGGTTTTTCAAAACCGCAGGCAGGACTAGCGGTCCGCCCGTCCCGGCTGGACAGCAGCCGTAAGTGCCGCGCGCGCGGCATCGAAATTGGG
>JBCDHO010000083.1:0-8568 GCA_038749855.1 Pseudomonadota bacterium | reverse complement strand
GGAATTAAACGATCGGCTTGATGACATTCTGGCATTCGCTGATATCGGTGAATACATCCATGAGCCGGTCAAGCACTATTCCTCGGGCATGGTCGTTCGTCTGGGTTTTGCGGTGGTTGCTGCCTCCCAGCCAGAGCTCCTCATTACCGACGAGGTGCTCGCGGTGGGTGATGAGTCATTTCAGAAAAAGTGCATTCGCTGGATTGATGATTTTCTTGAAGGAGGCGGCACGCTCATGCTGGTTTCGCACAGCATGTACCTGGTACAGAAGCTCTGCCGGCACGCACTCTGGTTGCGTGACGGTCGGGTTGAAGCTTACGGCGAGGTTCACCGGGTCACCCAGGATTACCTGGCCTGGCACGAGGCGCGCGCGAAGGTCGAGGAACAGAGCCGCAGCGAGGCTCGGGGCGCACGGGGACACTATGCGGTCCGTGATCTATCGTTGGCCAGCGGACCAGAGACCGCCCCAACGGAAATCGATCTCGGAGCTTCGCTCACGGTGGAGTTGACGCTCCAAACCCCGGATGGCCGTCCGCCGATCGGCATGGTTGGCATCGTTCGACTGGACGGCACGCCCGTTTACGGTATCTCGACGGAAGGCAAATCTGAGGCCCTGAAATGCGTTGATTCAGAAAAGGGGCTGTACCGTTTGTCGTTGACCTTTGACGCTTTGAACCTCCTTCCGGGTCAGTACCAGGTGCGTGGACACGCAATGGATCCGGAAGGACTGCGCGTGTGCGATACCGCTGAACGAATGCTCCGGGTCCGTGGCGAGACCCGCGAGTTCGGGCTGGTTCGACTCGAGCATCGCTGGCAATGACGCGGCACAACGAGGTTCCTGCCTTTGGGGTTCCGGTGCTTGCCTATCATGCCAACAACATTAGCTCGAACGAGTACACGGGCAATGATCACGTTGCCCTGGCCACTGACCTGCGCACACTGGCCAATCATGGGTGGCAGTCGATACCACTCGATACGCTGCTTGATTGGCATGCTGGCAAGGTCAGCGATGATGCGGTCCGGCGACGATTTGTGATTACCTTTGACGATGGATCGGATTTTGACTTTCGGGACATCGATCACCCCAGCTGCGGCCGACAGCGTAGCTTCTACAACGTGCTCCGTGATTTTGAGGAAGCAGCGGGACTCCCTGCCTACGCAGCAAGTTTCGTGATCGCTTCCCCGGAGGCCCGACAGGTCCTCGACGAGCGATGTCTGATCGGACAAGGTTGGTGGAACGACGATTGGTGGCCCGAGGCATCAGCCTCCGGGCGCCTCGCGATCGAATGCCATGGTTGGGACCATCTCCATCCTGAGCTCGATTCGGTCGCGCAGGCAGAGGGGCGAGCGGGTGACTTTCGCGCTGTCGACAGTCTCGGAGACTGTCGACGGCAGCTTCTCGACGCGGCGCGCTATGTCGAACGGCGCGCGGGTCGGCGCCCTCGCTATTTTGCTTTCCCCTGGGGTCAGTACAGCCGCTACCTGGTTGAGAGATATCTGCCCGGGTACCAGGAAGAGCACGGTTATCGTGCTGCCTTTACCACCCAAGCCCGTGCTGTGAGCGACAGGGACGACCGCTGGCGATTCCCGCGCATGGTCTGCGGGGAAGCCTGGTGCGGTTCTGAGGAACTCCTGGAGACCGTCGAGGGCTGTCAATCCTCCTGAGTGTGCCCGCTTGCCTGCCTCCGTCAAGCAGGCGGACTGTGGCGCTGGAAGTGAATTCCGGACAGGTCCGCCAACAGCTTCAGGTCGTCTTCATAGAGCTGCTCAAGCCAGGCGACCTCTTTAGCCCCGATCTGATACGGCCCTGTTCCCTCCACCCCTTGGATCATTACGCTTCCATCAGGCTGGCGAATCCGCCGTAAGCCGGGGAAGACCGGCGATGCAATCATTTCGCCAGCTGTCGAAACGGGGCTTACACCAAGGAAGCGGAAGGTTCTGGTCAGGGTCGCACCGGGGTGGGTCGCGATGTCTCGTTCCAGGGACAGGATCAGAAACTGCTGGGCGGGATAGTATTCCTGCCAGGCCTCCAGATGCCTTCCATAAAAGCCCATGTCAACAATGCCCCCATAGCGTGCCGCTTCGCGAAATGGCGTGGTAGCAGAAAGCTCACCGTGGCGAACATAGTGTGCCCAGGCAGAAAGCGCGCGCTCGACCGGGTCTCGGAGACACACGATCAGTTTCAACGGCTCACCCAGCAGTCGCTGTACGGTGGCAGGAATCTTCGGATTGAAACCGGCCGGCTGGCGACACCAGCGCGTGTCTGAGCCTGTCCAGAAATAGCTGGCAGATGCCTCGCCGGCCATTCGCTGGCCGGCCTGGGCAAATTCGGCTCTGTAGCCATCGATGCCGGCACCCTCAAGGTGCGGCAGGTAGGAGAAAAACTCGAGTTCTTTGACTTCCGGCAGCCACAGGCCGGGATGCTGGCGGAGTTGATGGTGTAGCCAGCTCGTTCCGCATTTTTGTGCGCCGAGCATCAGGAACTCAGGGTGGTGCGGGTGCTGCTCGGTCCCGGTACGCGGTGTGCTTGCAGTCAAAACATGCTCCAGGAAGTCGTTCCAGGCGCCGTTATGCTATAGGCTTTCTCCCCCCTTGCGAAGGCGGAGGCCTTTCCGAATCATGAACACGGCACAGGGTGGCCAGCTGCCCACGGTAGTGGTCCCCGTCTTCAACGCTTTCAGGGCACTCGTTGAGTGCCTGGATGCCCTGGCGATTCATAGTCCTGATGCCCGTATCGTCTTCATCGACGATGGCTCTGACGATGCCCGTATCGCGCCACTGCTGGCGCATTGGACGGCGTCCCGGCCGGCAACACGCGTCATTACACTGCCCGAAAACCTCGGTTTCGTTCACGCCGCAAACCGCGGTATGGCCGCTGAGGCTGCCGTTGGCCATGATGTCATTTTGCTCAACTCCGATACGGTAGTCACTGGAGGTTGGCTTGCGGCGATGGCGCGCTGCCTCGCGAGCGCATCGAACGTGGCGACAGCCACCCCCTGGAGCAACAATGCGGAAATTGTTTCCGTGCCCAGGTTTTGTGCGGTAAACCCGGTTCCGGAGCAACCGGAACGGTGGGCTCGCGCCGCCCGTTCCAGCACCACGGGTCGTTATCCGGAGCTCCCGACGGCGGTCGGCTTTTGCATGGGGATTTCCCGCAGGGCCATCGGCGAACTCGGCCTGTTTGACGAGGCGGCCTTTGGCCGTGGCTACGGTGAAGAAAACGACTTCTCCTGCAGGGCAACCGCTGCGGGCTGGCGCAATGTGCTGTGCGAGGACGCCTATGTTGTGCACCAGGGTGGACAGTCCTTCGGCCCCCTGGGCCTCAAGCCGGGTGAACACAGCATGCGTCGGCTGCTGGACAAGCATCCGAACTACCTTGAGCAGATCAGTGCCTGGATCGAGGCGGACCCGCTGGCGGACCGACGTCAGGCGCTGCTGAACGCCCTGGAGGCCGGCGCTTCGGGTACACTGAAGCGGCCACAGGCCAGGGACTGAGCCGTGACCAAGGAACTGGAATTCACCGGTGAGCGCTTCACGCCCGAATGTGTCCGCGAAATCTGGTATGAGCATGTGCATCGCTACGCCTTCGCCGCCCCACTGGTGGCGGGCAAGCGTGTGCTCGACGCGGCCTGCGGTGAAGGCTACGGATCAGCACTCCTGGCAACAACGGCTGCGTCGGTGGACGGCGTCGATGTGGCTGCCGAAGCAGTTGATCACGCTCGGGCACGCTACGCCGGAGTGCAGAACCTCGAGTTTCACCGTTCCGATGTCACCGGGCTGCCGTTCCCCGACGATCATTTCGAGGCCATCGTCTCTTTTGAAACGTTGGAGCATCTCGAAGCCCAGGACGCCATGCTGTCGGAATTTCGTCGCGTGCTTCGCGACGACGGCGTGCTGCTGATTTCGTCCCCGGATCGGGCGGTGTACTCAGACCAGTATGGCAATGACAACGAATTCCACGTACGCGAACTGTATCGCGAGGAGCTGGAGGCATTACTCGCGCGGCATTTTCCTGCGGTTCGACTCCTGGGACAGAAGCTGCTGTTCCATTCGGCTATCTGGCAGCTCGATCGGGTTCGTTCCGTGTCGCTTCAGCAGGGAGACAGCGGGCGGGTAGGGCAGGTGGCTACCCCGTCCCAGGCGGCGATGTACTTTCTGGCTTTCTGCGCGAGCCGGGCGGAGGTGCTCCCTGAGCTGGACGCCGATCTGCAGCTTTTCGATGACGCGGATGAATCGGTCTACGCGCACTACCACGGCGAAATCAGGCGCAACATGGCCGCGGGCGGCATCATTGCCGAACGAGACGCGGAGATTGCGCGCTTGAAGACAGAGCTGGAGCGGGCTTTAAGCCCCCGGTCCATGACGGTTGAGCAGGAAAAGCGCTTGGCAACTGCGGAGCGCCCAGGCTGGTGGCGGCGCCTGTTCCACCGGGGCGGAGCGTGAACCCGTGTCGGTCACGGCCCTTGTCGTTAACTACAACGCGGGTGCGCTGCTCACGGACTGTATCGCGTCGCTCGTCAACAACGGTATTCGTGATATCCGCGTGGTTGACAACGCATCAACCGATGGGAGCCTCGCGACGCTGGTAGGGCGCTATGGGCGTTCCTCCGGTGTGGAGGTCCTCGCCAATCCCACCAATCGGGGCTTTGGACCGGCGATCAACGACCAGCTGGACACCGTTTCCGGGAGCAAGCTCCTGATCATCAATCCGGACTGCTGTCTCGCTCCGGGCGCCCTCACGCTGCTCACCGCCGCGCTGGACCATGACGCCGGGGCCGCGCTGGCCGGGCCCCGGGTTACCGATCGCCAGGGTCGTAGGGAACCCGCTGCCTGTCGACGTTTTCCAACGCCTCGGCTCGCATTCATGACGGCCTCTGGCCTGAGCAGGCTGGCTGGACGATTTCCGGGCCTGGCGGGTGTGGAAGTCCATGAACACACGGCGCCGCCACAGGTGGCCGCCGTCGAGGCCACCTCGGGCGCCTGCATGCTGGTGCGGACTGAGCTGTTACGCACACTGGGCGGCTTCGATGAGGCTTATCACCTGCACTGTGAAGACCTCGATCTCATGTTCCGTCTGCGCGAGGCCGGCTGGCGCGTGCTCTATGTTCCCCAGGCATCGGCGATGCACGTGCAGGGGGTCTCCAGTGCCAGTCGCCCGCTGTGGGTTCACCGTCAGAAACATCGGGGGCTAAGCCGGTTCTTCCGGCAGCACATCGCCCATGGGGTCGGTTGGCCGCAGCAGGCGCTCTTCACCCTGGGCCTTTGGACGCACTGGCTTGCCCTGTGGCCCCTTCAGTGGCTGCGACGCGCGTGAACCCGTCGGCCTCCGAGTCCCTGGTGCTGGGCGCGAGCAGCCAGGTGGGCTGGTTTGTCTTGCCACGACTGCTTGCCGCCGGCTTTCGGGTGACGGCCGTCAGTCGCGAGCCGGCACCACCCGCCTATCCCGAGCTGGATCGATTGCAATGGACGACACCTGACGAGGTAAGACCGCGCCTTGGAGCATATTCCCAGCTGGTGTCCGCCGCGCCGCTGTCCCTGGCCCTCGACTACGCCCAGGCGATGCCCGCCCTGCAAATGCTGGCGGTGACTTCCTCGAGCAGTGTGGTATCCAAGGCGAATTCACCGGATGAGGCCGAGCAGCGTGTCTCGGAAACGCTGCGTGGCGCCGAAGAAGGCCTGGGCCGCCTAGCGCGGCAGCGGCGGCTGCCCCTGCTCATTCTGCGGCCTACGCTGATCTACGGTTGTGGCATGGACCGCAACCTGACGCGTATCGCGAGCCTGATTCAGCGTTTTGGCGTGGTCCCGCTATCGACCCGTGCCGGCGGGCTGCGCCAGCCGATCCACGCGGACGATGTTGCCCAGGCCCTGGTGGCGGGCCTCGTCGCCCGGGAACCTCGCGAGCTGATTTCACCGCTTTGTGGTGGAGACACGGTCGACTACCGGGGCATGGTCCGGCGGGTCTTCACGGCCCTGGGCCGGCCCCCGCGGTTGCTGGCGCTTCCACCCGGGCTGCTTGCCGCGCTACTTTCGCTGCTTGGGCGGTTGCCCGGGGGCTTTGAGGCGAGCGCGGAAATGGTTCACCGGCAGGCCGTGAACCTGGTCTTCGATGATCGGCCCGCGCGGGAAGTGCTGGGTGTGCGGCCGCGTCGCTTTCATCCTGATGCCGGCGCCTTCAGGGCACCTGATGCGGAACAGCTGAGGCGGCTATCGGAGGGGTAAAGGTGTTAGAATGCGGGGCTTATTCGACCCCCCTGCCCGAGCCCGCCCGGAGACACACCCCCCCATGTTCGACAGCAGCTACGTCATCGAAGACTTTGATCCCGAACTCGCCCAGGCCATCGCCGCCGAACGTCAGCGCCAGGAAGACCACATCGAGCTGATCGCCTCGGAGAACTACGCCAGCCCGCGGGTGATGGAAGCACAGGGCTCGGTGCTGACCAACAAGTATGCCGAGGGCTACCCAGGACGGCGCTACTACGGTGGCTGTGCGTACGTGGACGTTGCAGAAGACCTGGCGCGAGATCGCGTCAAGGAACTCTTCGGCGCGGCCTACGCCAACGTGCAGCCGCATTCCGGTTCCCAGGCCAACGCGGCGGTCTACCTCGCCCTGCTTGAGCCCGGCGACACGGTGCTGGGCATGAGCCTGGAACATGGCGGCCATCTGACCCATGGGGCGAAGGTGAACTTCTCGGGCAAGGTGTTCAAGTCGGTGCAGTACGGCCTCAACCCTGAGACGGCGCTGATCGACTACGACGAGATCGAACGCCTGGCCCAGGCGCACCGGCCGCGCCTGTTGATCGGCGGCTTTTCCGCTTACTCACGGGAGATCGACTGGGCGCGCATGCGGGCCATCGCGGACAGCATCGATGCCTGGTTCCTGGTCGACATGGCGCACGTGGCAGGCCTCATTGCGGCGGGCGTCTACCCCAGCCCACTGCCCCACGCGCACGTGGTCACCTCGACCACGCACAAAACCTTACGAGGGCCGCGTGGCGGCATCATTCTTTCGAACGAGGATGAGGCCTTCCAGAAAAAGCTCAACTCCCTGGTGTTTCCGGGCACCCAGGGCGGCCCCCTCATGCACGTGATTGCCGCCAAGGCCGTCGCGTTCAAGGAGGCACTCGATCCCTCTTTCGTGCGCTACCAGCAGCAGGTGGTCGAGAACGCCCGCGCGATGGCGGCGACGCTAATAGACCGCGGTTACAAGGTCGTATCCGGGGGCACGGACAACCACCTCTTGCTGATCGATTTGATCGGCCGGGAATACACCGGGAAGGACGCCGAGGAAGCGCTGGGGCGTGCGCACATTACGCTGAACAAAAACACCGTTCCCGGTGAGCCGCGGTCGCCCTTTGTGACGAGCGGTCTGCGCCTGGGCACGCCCGCGGTGACCACCCGTGGTTTCGGCGTTGCTGAGTGCGCATTCCTCGCCGGCCTGATGGCCGATGTCCTGGATAACATGGGTGATGAAACGGTCGAGGCCCGTGTGCGCCAGGCGGCCACTGAGCTTTGCCATCGCTTCCCGGTCTACCTTGAGACCGCTGTCGATACCGAACCCCATGTGGTGTCCGCTCTGTAATCACCACGATACGCGGGTCGTCGACTCGCGGCTGACGCGCGACGGCATGCAGATCCGTCGGCGGCGTGAGTGCACCAACTGCGGCAATCGCTTCAATACCTACGAAGCGCCGGAGCTCAAGGCACCACGTATCATCAAATCTGACGGCGCCCGCGAAGCGTTTTCTGAGCGCAAGCTCCGGGATGGCATGCTCAGAGCCCTTGAGAAGCGGCCGGTCGAAACGCGCGAAGTGGAGCGATCGATCCGTCGCTTGCTGCGGGAGATCAGCAGTGTCGAGGAGTCGGAGATTCCCAGCAGCCTGATCGGTGAATGGGTGATGCGCGAGCTCAGCGAGCTGGACCAGGTCGCCTATGTCCGTTTCGCCTCCGTTTATCGGCGCTTCGAGGACATTCAGGCGTTCCGTGACCTCATTGAAGGGCTCGAGCGTGACGGTTCCGGTGCCCTCGATCAGCGTCAGATTTCCCTGCTGGAGCCCAAGCGGCGGAAGCGGCGCAAGTCGTGACCTTCACGGTTTTTGACCACCGGTGTATGGCCGAGGCCATCACGCTGGCCCGGCGCGGTCTGCATACCACCATGCCCAATCCACGGGTCGGCTGTGTACTCGCTGTCGCCGACCGCGTGGTGGGTCGGGGATGGCATGAACGCGCTGGGGGGCCACACGCAGAGCGCGTGGCGCTCAAGGAAGCCGGGGAGGCGGCACGGGGTGCCACCGCGTACGTCACGCTGGAGCCCTGTGCGCACTGGGGCAAGACAGGCCCCTGTGCCGAGGCCCTGATTGATGCCGGGGTGAAGCGCGTGGTGGCGGCCGTTGAGGATCCGAACCCCCGCGTTGCAGGGGGTGGGCTGGCTCGGCTGCGCGAGGCAGGCGTGGAGACGGCGAGCGGGCTGCTCGAATTTGAGGCAAGGGCGCTCAACCCAGGCTTTTTCTCTCGTATGACGCGAAGGCGCCCCTGGGTCCGGATTAAGCTGGCACAGAGCCTTGATGGTCG
>JBCDHO010000082.1:0-8597 GCA_038749855.1 Pseudomonadota bacterium | reverse complement strand
GAGGGCAAGCTCGACATCATCAATGAGGGCGTCTGCCGGCTCATGGCCGGGGCTGCCGAGCTGGACGTGCCCCTGGTCGTGGAGGCGGGCCACGGTGAGAACTGGGATGACGCTCACTGACCCGCTGCCCACACAACCCGCAATCCTTAAATCCCGCCGTGTTTAAAACCCGCAATCCTAAAACCTGCCGCTCATGAAAAAAGCCCCGAACCGTGGTCCGGGGCTTTAAACACGACACAGGCCCTTGGGGGGAGAACCCGTGCCGGGGTGGCCCGTCCAGGGAAGGAAACGGGCCAGGCTGTTGCAGCCTTAATGATTCAGACCGGGAAAACACCAAAAAGGTTTCATCCGCCGTGTAAAGCGGCGAATTCAGTTAGGGGCGTTGCCCGGGGCACCCTGGCGCACGGGCGCTCACGAACGTCGCCGAAAGATCCAGGCCAGCTTCAGATTGCCAGCCAGTTGCGCGGCTCGAGCCAATAGTCCGTGAGCTCTGCCTCGGGCGTCCCTGGCTCGGGCTGGTAGTTGTAGCGAAACGCCACCTTGGGCGGCAGGGACATCAGGATGGACTCGGTACGGCCGCCGGACTGCAGGCCGAAGAGCGTGCCGCGGTCGTAGACAAGATTGAACTCGACATAGCGGCCACGCCGGTACAGCTGGAAGTCGCGCTGCGCTTCGGTCCACGCATCGTGCTTGCGGCGCTCCACGATGGGCACGTAGCCATCAAGGTAGGCGGCGCCAACCGCTTTCCAGAAGCTGAAGCAGCGCTCGAAACCCCACTCATTCAGGTCGTCGAAAAACAAACCACCCACTCCGCGACACTCCTGTCGATGACGGTTGTAGAAATATTCGTCACACCATTCCTTGTAGCGGTCGTAGACGCCGTCCCCGTAAGGCCAGCAAACATCCTTGGCGACGCGGTGCCAGTGCACCACGTCCTCGGTGACGGGATAAAACGGCGTCAGGTCGAAGCCCCCGCCGAACCACCAGACCGTCTCCTCACCCTCCCGGGCCGCTTCGAAGTAGCGGATGTTGGCGTGTGAGGTCGGGACATGGGGATTTTCCGGGTGAATGACCAGCGAGACGCCCAGGGCCTCGAAACCCCGACCCGCCAGCTCCGGCCGCGCCTTGGTGGCGGACGGCGGCAGGTTATCGCCGAAGACATGGGAAAAGTTGACGCCGCCCTGCTCGAAGACCTTCCCTCCGCTCAGGACCCGCGTCCGACCGCCGCCTCCGGCCTCCCGTTCCCAGGCATCCTCCTCGAACACCGCCTGGCCGTCGGCGCGCTCCAGAGCCGTGCAAATGTCGTCCTGGAGCGTGAGGAGATAGGCTTTGACCGCCTCGATGGCCTCGCTCATGAAGTCTCCAGGGAGGCCATCGGTGGCGAACCCGCCGACCCATCACTCGCGGCCCCGTCATTCGCCGGCGCAGCGGCCGTTGACGCGGCCTTCTTGCCCGCTTTCTTTGCTGACTTCTTGGCCGTCTTCTTGCGAGCGGCTGTCTTGCGGGCTGCCTTCTTGCGCGTGGCCTTCTTCTTCCCGGCCTTCTTACGGCCGCGTTTCTTCTTTTCCGGCGCCGCGGCCAGCAGCTTCTGACACTCATCCAGCGTGTAAGAGTCCGGCTCACGGTCCTTCGGAATGCGGACGTTCTTGTCACCATCGGTGATGAACGGCCCCCAGCGACCTTTGAGAATCTGTACCTCGGAGTCGTCCCAGGTCCGCAGGATCTTGTCGAGATCCGCCTGCTTCTTCGCCGCGATCAAGACCAGCGCCTGCTCGAGCGTAACATCATGCGGGTCATGGTCCTTCAGCGACACGAACTTGCTGCCGTAGCGAATGTAGGGCCCGAAGCGTCCTATGCCCGCGGCAACGTCCTCGCCTTCTTCGGTTTCACCGAGGTCACGGGGCAGCTTGAACAGTTCCAGCGCCTCCTCGATGCCGATGGTTTCCAGGCTCTGGCCCGGGCGCAGGCCGGCGAACACCGGCTTATCCTCATCGTCCCGGGTGCCGATCATGGCCATGGGACCGTAGCGTCCAAGCCGCACGGAAACCGGACGGCCGGATTTCGGGTCCGTGCCGAGCACACGGGCCTGGCGTGCTTCGTCGCGGTCCACGGTCTTAGCCTTTTCTTCGACCCGACCGATAAAGGGCGTCCAGAACTCCTCGAGCAGGGGCACCCAGTCGCGCTCACCGCGGGAGATCTCGTCAAGCTCGTCCTCGAGGCGCGCTGTGAACTCGTAGTCCACGTAGTCGTCGAAGTGCTTTTCGAGGAAGCGCTCCACCACCCGCCCCGTGTCCGTCGGAATGAGGCGTCGTGCGTCGACATCCACATAGTGGCGGTTTTTCAGGGTCTGAATGATGCTCGCGTAGGTGGACGGTCGCCCGATGCCATAGTCCTCCAGTGCCTTCACCAGCGTGGCCTCGGAGTAGCGCGGCGGCGGCTGCGTGAAGTGCTGATCGGCGCGTATATCGACGACCTGCACCACGTCCCCTTCGCTCAGGGAAGGCAGCCGCTCCTCTTTGTCCTTGCCCTTGCCCGCCTGCTTGCTTTCCTCGTAGGCCGCCAGGAAACCCGGGAAGGTCACGGTCGTCCCGCTGGCGCGAAAGGTCGCACCGCTGCCGCAGTCGAATTCCACGGAGACCTGGTCGAGGAGCGCCGGCACCATCTGGCTGGCCAGCGATCGGCGCCAGATGAGATCGTAAAGTCGTGCCTGGTCTTCACTGAGATACGGCTTGGCACGGTCCGGCGTCAGTGCGGCCGTGGTCGGGCGGATCGCCTCGTGCGCTTCCTGGGCGTTCTTTGACTTGGTCTTGTAGCGGTTCGGGGCCTCGGGCACATGGTCATCACCGAACTGCTTCGAAATCTGTGCGCGGAGGTCAGACAAGGCGTCGTTGGACAGCGTGACCGAGTCGGTACGCATGTAGGTAATCAGACCCTGGGTAACGCCGTCGATGGCGACCCCCTCGTAAAGCTGCTGAGCGGCGCGCATGGTGCGCTGGGCGGAGAAACCCAGCTTGCGCGAGGCGTCCATCTGCAGCGTCGAGGTGATGAAGGGCGGCGCTGGCCGGCGCTTGCGCTGGCTCTTTTTGACCCGGTCGACTGTCAGCGTGCCACCGGCACTGTCCAGCAGTTGCTGGCGGACTGCGTTGGCGCGCTCGCCGTTGTCGATGTCGAACTTGTCGAACTTGTCTCCGTCCAGCAGCGCCAGTCGTCCGACAAACGCAGCCTGCTCTTTTTTCAGATCGGCCTCGATGGACCAGTATTCCTGCGGATCAAAGGCTTCCCGCTCACGCTCACGCTCGACCACCAGACGCAGGGCTGGGCTCTGTACCCGGCCAGCGCTCAGCCCGGTTTTGATCTTGCGCCACAGAAGCGGGGAAAGGTTGTAGCCGACCAGGTAGTCCAGGGCCCGGCGAGCCTGTTGCGCGTTGACCATATCCATGGACAGTTGCCGCGGATGGTTAACAGCATGCTGGATAGCCTTCTTGGTAATTTCCGAGAATTCGACGCGGAAGGTGTTCTTGCCGTCGATGAGCCCCTTCTCGCGCAGCACCTCGTAGACATGCCAGGAGATCGCTTCTCCCTCGCGATCAAGGTCCGTCGCGAGAAAGATGTTGTCGGCTTTCCTGGCCGCTTTGACGATCTGATTGACCGGCTTGCTGCTGCCCTCGGACAGTTCATAGTGCATGCGGAAGCCATTCGCGGTATCCACGGCGTCTTCGCCGGACGCCAGGTCACGAATGTGGCCGTAGGAAGCGAGGACAACGAACTCGTCCCCGAGGTAGCGATTGATGGTGGTCGCCTTGGCGGGCGACTCTACGATGAGCAGATTTTTAGCCATGGGCTCCAAGCACTCACCCCACCAGCGTTGATGGCTGCCAGTGGGTCAGGATGAAGGACGTTTCCGGGGGTCCAAACGGTCCAGAATCAGGGGGTGAACAAGCTCGGGCCGGTCGCGCCGGCCAACGTCGATAGCCCCCTTTCGCCTTTTTATTAGTGCCTGTATTCCTGTTCGCTGTCAAACATGAAATCCTCCATCCAGGCGTAATTGGCCTCCTGGCCCGGCTGATTGAAGAGCACCATGAGTACGACCCACTTGAGGTCTTCCAGCGTGATTTCCTCGGCTTCCAACGCCATGAGGCGGTCGAGCACGAGTTCGCGCCGCTGCGCATCCAGGATGCCGATGTTTTCCAGGTACATGACAAAGTCCCGGCACTCGGTATCAAGCCGGTCCACCTCGGAATCCACGTAGACCCGTATCGGCCGGTCGGCCTGGATCTGCAGCTCCGGTTGGTGGCGTTGCTCAGCGAGTCCGTCCAGCCAGTGGAAGGCCTTGTCGATTTCGGCGTTGGTAAAGCCCGCCTCGTGCAGGTTGTCTTCCATATCGGCCCGGTCAGGCTCTTGCTCGGGCTCGTCGTAGAAGTACTTTTCGAACAGGAACATCAGTACGTCGAGTACGTTTTCTTTCATGTATGTCCTCTGGTTCATCAGGCTGCATCCGTCTGGCGCGGAATCGCCTGTCCTCTCAGCTCCAGAGACCCCAGCATCCAACATCGAAACCCGATCGTCAATGGAAAGCGAAAAAATTTTCCTGTTTCGGGCCAGTGGAAGCATTCGGTCTCACCGGAGGGCTAAGGTGGGTGCGAACAGGCTTAAGTCAAGACCTAACCTGACCGTCTCTCTGTGAACTCCGGGTCACCCGCCCGCCTTCGACCGTCTGCACCAGACCGCGCAACTCGAGCATGAGCAGCATGGAAGACAGCTCCCGAATGCCGAGCCCCGTCCGCTCGTGCAGCTGGTCATGGGAGACCGGATCCCGTTCAATCGCGCCATAGAGCCGCGCGTACTCTTCGTCCTCGAGCAATTCCATGTCCTCAGGAAGCAACCCCAGGGGCGAGCCTTCCGCGGCGTTCGGCGGTTCCAGGGTGGCGAGTCGCCGCTCGAGGGCCCGCGCCAGTTCGCCCGCCATGGGCGCCAGGCTCTGTACGATGTCTTCAATGGATTCTGCGAGACGGGCGCCCTGCTTGATAAGGCGATGGCACCCGCGAACCATGGGATTGTGGAGCGATCCGGGCAGTGCAAAGACCTCCCGGCCCTGCTCGGCCGCAAGACGCGCCGTGATCAGGGATCCGCTATTCAGCGCCGCCTCGACGACGAGCACGCCGAGCGACAGGCCGCTGATCAGCCGGTTTCTTGCGGGAAAATTGCCCTTGCGGGGCGGGGTCCCCGGCGGGAACTCGCTGACCAGCGCGCCCTGCGCTGCGATAGCCGACGCCGCTGCGGCGTTCCGCGCCGGGTAGGCGATGTCAATGCCGGTGCCGAGCACAGCCACCGTTTGACCACCCGCATCGAGGGCGCCGAGGTGTGCGGTCACATCGACGCCCGCGGCCATGCCACTGGTGATGGTCCAGCCGGCGCGGGCCAGCGCACCGGCGAAATCGCGGGCATGATCCCGGCCCGCTGCCGTGGGGTTCCGACTCCCGACCATGGCCACCTGCGGTTGCCAGAGGGCGGCAGGATCACCCCTCACCCAAAGGACAGCCGGTGGATCGGGAAGCTGCCGCAGCAATGCGGGATAGTCCGGGTCGGTGACACCGAGCAACGTGCAGCGGCTGCCCTCGAGCCATTCAATGTCCGTGGCCAGTGACCGCGGGTCTGGCACCCGGAGCGCATCTGCCTGGACCGACGACAGGCCCGCCCGCTGCAATTCGGCGCCGGGCGCGGCACACAGGGCCTCGACGCTACCAAAGGCGGGCAGCATCTCCAGCAGGCGGCGGCCGGACAGGGCGGGTGTCCGGGCGACGTTCAACCAGGCCGTGTGACTCATCGTCGATTCTCTTAATTTCAATGCGGCTCCGGGACGATGACAAACACGTCGCGGAAACCGGACCAAAAAAAACGGGGCGCTCTGGGCGCCCCGTCCGTCCTTAGCTCTCTGCCGAGCGCGCGCTACAGCGTTTCGTCCGGGTGCTTCAGCACGCTGTGCTCACGCACGGGACGCAGCCCCGTCATGACCAGCGCGTAGCTCACCTCGTCGAACACGCGGAATACCATGATGTGCGCTTCAAACTCGTCCGGCAATACCACCATGTCCGTGCGCCAGTTTGCGGCATCCGCCAGGCTTCCTGCAGGATATTTGACCTTGTCACGGATCTCCTGACCTTCGCGGAACGCCGAGAAGACGTGACCCGGCTCGATACCGTTCCGTGATCCACCATTGATGGAGACCATCTTGAAGTGGCCGACCAAGCGGTTATCGCCCTGAACAGCCAGCACCCTCATGCCGTCGGGAACGGTGTCCATGGCGCGCGGCTGGTACTGCGCGACATAGCCCGGATCGTCGAGCGGAACCACAAAGTCGCCGGCTTTTACCGACTCCTGTGCACTGCCAATCGTGATGATGGCCGGGTCACCGGTTTTCGTCAGCATGCCTTCCGCCACCTGGTAGAGCTCAATGCCCACGATTTCGCCGTAGTTCTGCGGGCTCCAGTTGCTCAGGCGCTGGCTCCAGTTGCCGTGCCACTCGATGCGCGTCGGCGCCTCGATCTTGTAGCCGGGATCGACCGCACGACGAATCTCACCGTCCTTACGGAAGTAGATATTTGCCACGCGCATGACCGCGTAGAACTGGCCCACATCGCCGTTCAGCTGACGCACGTAAATATTGTCGTTAGTCACCGCCTGGTGCCGCTGCTCGGCATTGGCGACCACGTAAGGCAGCCGGTCGAGTTCCTCTTTACTGCTGACGTGGCGGAAGTTCCGGATCAGCCCGGAAATCGCCTCGTGAGGAATCGGCGGAATCGGCTCGCGTGTCGTTACCCGCGTCTCCGGCGACAGGCGCACCGTTGGCCGGCCGCGATCGACCATGAGCCGTGGCTGGCCGTCAATGTAAACGAGCGAAATCGTGTCGCCCGGATAGATCAGGTGCGGGTTTTCAATCTGCTGGTTGGCGTGCCAGATGGCTGGCCATTGCCAGGGCTGGTCAAGGAAACGGCCGGAAATGTCCCACAGCGTATCCCCCTCTACTACAATGTATTCATCCGGATGGTCTTCCCTGACGGACACTTCCTGCGCCATGGCGGCGCCCCCAAGGAATGTCGCTAGGATGAGGCAAATGAGTATCCTTTTCACTGTCCTTCCCCGTTTTTGCTGGCGTCCAGTCCCTTGAGCCCGAACGGCCGTTGTTGGTGTGGCAGACATAGTCCGCACGCAGCTATCATAATTAATGTTGTAAGAAAGTTCATCTAAATAGTTTTTGCGGAACGGTTTTATGGCAATACACGAAATCCTCGAGTTTCCCGATCCCCGGCTGCGCACCAAAGCGAAAACCGTGGAGCAGTTTGATGACGCCCTCGCGACCCTGGTCGAGGATCTCTTCGAGACCATGTATGCGGAAAAGGGCATCGGTCTCGCGGCCACGCAGATTAACGAGCACGTGCGCGTCCTGGTGATGGATACCAGCGACGAGCGTAACCGGCCTCGTGCCTTCGTCAACCCGGAGATCATCCGCAACGACGGGACGCAGGTGTACGAGGAAGGTTGCCTGTCCGTGCCCGGCATTTACGCGAAGGTTGAGCGGGGCGAGGACATTCGCGTGCGGGCTCAGCACCCGGACGGCAGCACCTTCGAAGTGGATCTGGAGGGTCTTGAAGCGGTGTGCCTCCAGCATGAAATGGACCACCTCGCCGGCAAGCTGTTCGTGGACTACCTGTCACCCCTGAAGCGCAACATGGTGCGCAAGCGCCTGGAGAAGGCGCGCCGCCAGGCACGCCAGGAAGCCGTTCCCGGCTGATCAGCGACCCTGACCGGACTGCGCCTCCACCACAACAGGCGACCCCAATGACCCCGCAAGCAAACGCTCTAGCGACGCCGCGTGTCGTCTATGCTGGCACGCCCGATTTTGCCGTCCCTGCGCTGCAGCGACTGATTGACACCGACATGGACCTGGCTGCGGTTTACACGCAACCGGACCGGCGCGCCGGTCGTGGCCGGCGCCTGGCTGCCAGTCCCGTCAAGCAGCTTGCCCTGGACCATGGCCTGAGGGTGCTGCAGCCCGAGAGCCTGCGCGAACCCGCTGCGCAGGCGGAACTTTCTGCCCTGAACCCCGACCTCATGATCGTCGCCGCCTACGGGTTGATCCTGCCCCAGGCGGTCCTGGACGCGCCGCGGCTGGGCTGCGTGAACATCCACGCGTCTCTCTTGCCGCGCTGGCGCGGGGCGGCCCCCAACCACCGGGCGATAAAGGCGGGCGACGCGGAAACCGGCGTGTGCATCATGCAGATGGAGGCGGGGCTCGACACCGGGCCGGTGTTGATTCGCGAGGCGCTGACCATCGGCGCAGAGGAGACCACCGGCGATCTGCACGACCGACTGTCGGCCCTGGGCGCGCGGTTGATCAACCCCGCCCTCGCAGGGCTGCCGCTGGAAGCCGATGCCCAGCCCGAAGACGGCGTGACCTATGCCGCGAAGATTTCCAAAAACGAAGCCCGGGTGGACTGGACCCGCCCCGCGGCAGACGTCGACCGCCTGATCCGGGGCCTGTCGCCCTTTCCCGGCGCTTGGTGCGAAGTCGAGGGCGAGCGGGTCAAGCTGCTGCGGTC
>JBCDHO010000081.1:0-8620 GCA_038749855.1 Pseudomonadota bacterium | reverse complement strand
CGACCGCCAGCAGCAGAAGCGACAGGGTCACAGGAGCGCGCGGAAAAATAGAAAGTTGTTTCATCTCAACCGTCCTGAATTGGCAGCGTCAGACCATAGCCCCTCAGGGCGGCTTGGCTAGCCGGAAACTGCCATCCTTTGACCAACTAGCGGTGCCTGAACGCCGCTTCAGTGCCGTTTCATCGCCGGCCGATGCTGTTACTTCCCAGGACGGCGCCGAGGCGGACGAAGAGGATGCCGCGCTGCTCGTCACTCCAGCCGTAGCCGAGGTACATGGGGCCGATGGGCGTGTCATAGGCGAAGTAGAAGCTGCCATTGATGATTCCTTCACTGAAGATGTCACTGCGGTCTTCGGCCGCATTGCCATACTCCAGCGTGGTGCCCACGTAGCCGGGCAAGAAACCGCTTTGCACGACCTGGTAGCGATAGCCAAGCCCGATCAAGCCAAAATTGGAGCCTACGAGTTCGTTGGGCTCAAAGCCGGACATGTTCTGGAACCCGCCGCCGGTGAACAGGGCATAGACTGGCGCGGCCCCTGAAGCGGTGTAGTGGTAGCTACCGAAGAGCGAGAAGTTATTGCGGCCAAAGGTATAACTGGTGATCCCGGAGAACATCAGCTGTTCAAACTCTTCGTCGGCGCCGAGTCGTTCATCGGAGCGAATGTAGTCCAGGCGCAGGCGGGTGCCACGCGTGGGCAGGTACAGGTTGTCCAGCCGGTCCCACAGCCCGCCGATACGAAACTCGCCGGCCTCGAAATCCAGGGGCTCCTGCGGCATGCCAATCTCGACCTTGGCTTCGCCGGTGGTTCTTAACAACCCGATTCCCAGCTGGGCATAGCGGCCGAACTCCCGTCCGAGGGTAAGTCCGCCGCCAGCTTCACCCACGCGGATGCTCAGCTCGGGCTGTCCTTCATCAAAGATCAGGATGTCGCGCCGTGAGCCAAAGAGGACCGGGTTGAAGTACCAGCGGCGACCATCGTCCAGGTATTTATACACGTCAGTCAGTACGCCGAAGTCGTCCCCGATCTGCGCGGTGGCGCGAAACTCCGAGCCGCGGTCATCGAGATCGGTCTTGAGGTATCCGGCCTGAAGGTTGATGAAGGAGCCGCGTCCGCTGCCGGCGATGCTGATGCCGGTTTCAATGAAGTCCGTTCCACGCACGTCGGGAAGCACCGTGATCTCGAGGCCCTCCTCGCCCCCATCCTCGACGATGCGATAGCTTGCTGTGCGAATGAACCCGAGGCCGTAGATCTGGCGCAGATCGTAGTCGAGTGCCTCGGTATCCAGCATCTCCCCCTGCTCAACATTCAGCAGGTTCAGGATGACCTCATCAGAGAAACGCGACTGATTGTCCAGGCGCACAAACTGGATGGCCGGAGCACCTTCTTCGCAGCGCTCGATCGAGGCCCGCCAGGCGGCATATTCCGCTTCGGAAACCGCGTAGGGCGCGAGGGCATCGGCAGCCGCCAGGGCGGCCGCGTAGCCCAATCCAAAAGCTTCCGTGAAGCGCTCAAAGCTTGCCGAGGTAATGTCATCCCCGAGCTGTGGCTCAATGAGCACGTCACGCGGAAGCATTGAGTCAATTTGTGCCTGTGTATTGGCGACGATCGCGAGGCTGGTCATCTGCTCAATGACGCTGAGTGCACTGCCAATTTCATCCGCGGTTTTGAGGGGCGTGCCGACATTGACGGCAATCACCACGTCGGCGCCCATGGCGCGGACGATGTCGACTGGCACGTTGCGAACCAGGCCTCCATCGACCAGCAGGCGGTCCTCGAGGAGCACCGGGTCGAAGGCGCCCGGTACGGACATGCTGGCCCGCATGGCGGTGCTCAGGGCGCCGTCGTCCAGAACAACCAGGTCGCCCGTGACGATATCGGTGGCTACGGCCCGGTAGGGAACGGCCAGCTCATCGAAGTCGTCGACCTGCATTTGGGAGGAGACGATGGATTCAAAAAGAAAAGAGATCTTTTGGCCGGCGACCACGCCCCGGGGCAGAACTTCCGAGTCCTTCCCGATACCCAGCTTCGGGCCGTAGAGCCCAATAAGATCATCGGCCTTTCGACGCATGGGCAGGTCCTGACGGTCCGTGCTGTCGGAGAATACGTCGTCCCAGTCGATGTCCTTAACAATCTGGGACACCTCGTCCGGGTCCAGGCCGGTTGCCGCCAGTCCACCAGCAATTGAGCCCATGCTCGTGCCGGCAATACGGTGGTAGGGAATTCGGTATTCCTCAAGGTACTTCAGGACGCCGACATGGGCAAAACCCCGGGCGCCTCCGCCACCCAGGGCGAGCCCGATGACGGGTTTTCCATCCGTCGGGTCGGCCACGCAGCGTGGCGCCGCGGTGGCCTGAGCCGCGGTCGGTGGCGCGGTCGTGGCCAGTGCGGCCACGCCGGGCTCAGCGGTCGGCTGGGCAGCGACCTGGAGCGCTGTCGATACCGCAGCGCAGGCGAGCAGCGTCTGAAGCTTCCTGAGGCTTTGCGCTGACGCATGTCGGAACGCATTCCGGAATGCATTCCGGAATGTATTCCGGAACGCACGCCGGGACGTCCTTTTGGGCGCGCTCGGGGCCGCACCGGATAGAGGAGGAGAGGGCATGGCGCGTTTCGTTTTGTGGTTTCGGCCAGTGTAACGCCACATGCTAGACTGGCGACACCTTGGGGGTGGCGTCGGTTCGCTGATACCGACACCTGAGATCCCGGATGGGGAACCCTTTGAACCTGACCCGGCTTGTACCGGCGTAGGGAACAGGACGCCCCGCGTTTTCACCCTGCATTCCGCATGACAAGCCGGCTGCCCTGGAGCCCGGAGCCATGCCTGATCCATCGCCTGCGGTCACCGTCGAGGTGTCCATGTACCCCCTGCGTCCCGACGTGGAACCACCGATCATCGCGTTCATCAAGGATCTGCGCTGTCAGCCGGGCATCAAGGTGGTGACCAACGCCATGAGCACCCAGGTGACGGGCCGTTTTTCAGACGTCCATCAGGCCCTTGGTACCTGCATGGCGGCGGGGCTTGAGGGTGAGACCACGGTGGTCTTTGTGACGAAGACGCTCAACCTCGCCCTGGCCATCGACGAGACGCCAAACCTTGACTGAGATCCAGGCGGCGCTGGCGGCCGGTCTTCAGGCCATGACGGCCTGGGAGGCGACAGCCGTGTTGCTGGCCATCATCTACCTGTTGCTGGCGATCCGGCAAAACGTGCTGTGCTGGCCGGCGGCCCTGATCAGCGCCAGCATTTACCTGGTGCTCATGTTCCAGTCACGGCTTTACATGCAATCGGCCCTTCAGCTCTTTTACATGGGCATGGCCCTGTACGGCTGGTGGCACTGGCAGACGGGCGCGGATGGCGCGTCCATGGCAGTGAAGAGCTGGTCCCGCACGGACCATATCCTGCCGCTGGTGTCGATCGTCGTACCCGGACTGATCGTGGGCGCCCTGCTTGCCCGCTACACCGATGCCGCCTTCCCCTTTCTTGACGCCCTGGCGGCCTGCGGTGCAATCGTGACCACCTGGATGGTGGCGCGTAAGGTGCTCCAGAACTGGCACTACTGGTTCGTCATCGACGCGGTATCGGTCTATCTGTATGCCAGCCAGGGCCTGTGGCTGACGGCCTTGCTGTTTGTTGTCTACCTGGTCCTGATCCTGGTGGGTTATCGGGCGTGGCGGGCGAGCATGCCGGCTCATGCGTCACGGTAGGTCGCCGTTCCAGGCGGCGCTCGAAGCTGCCGGCCTGCAGGAGGCCCGCTTTGAAGCGCAACTGGCCGCGACATCGGTCGCCGTAAGCGCCCGTTTTGAAGCGGGCGGACGCCGCTACGTGGTCCGGCAGGACCGCTCGGGCGCGCAGTCACTCGGGCTGGACCGTGCCCGTGAGGTCATGCTGATGGCGGCGGCTGCCGATCAGGGGCTCGCGCCGGAGACGGTGTTTCATGACGCTGAAATGGGGGTGCTCGTACGCCGCCATGTTCCGGGGCATTCCTGGCAGCAAGCGCCGGGGGAGGTGGACTGGGCTGCTGTAGGCGCTGTCTTGCGCCGTGTGCATGAGCTGCCCATGCCGGCCGTTGCGCCCCTGGACATTGCGCACTGTGGCACGCGCTACGCGGTGCTCACTGGCGGGGGCGACGCGTTGCGTTTCGCCCAAACGCTGGGTGAGCGCGCGGCGGCGCTCATGGCGGACGGCATCAATTGCACTTGTCATAACGATGCGCACCTCGGCAACCTGATTGGTCCTGTCGGCGATGCCGCGGCGGTGCAAATGATCGATTGGGAGTATGCCGCCCCCGGGCATCCCCTGTTCGACCTGGCTGTCGTCGCCGGCTACCACCAGCTTGACGAGCGGGCGCGAAAATCGCTCGTGGCGGGATGGGCAGGTGACGCTCCCCTCGTTGACCCTGTAGCGCTGGTCGATTTCATCGACCTGTACGACGGCCTTTCTTCGCTCTGGTCGCAGGCAGTCTCCAAGCTCGAGCTTGATCACCCGCGCCAGGGGCGTCAGGCCGAACGGTACTGACGCGCCGTTCGATCATTGTGTTCAAGGGTGGTTTGCGTGGCCGTATCCTCGGGCGGGCTCGCGCCGTAAAATGTGCAGCCCGAAACACCACGGACGTACTCGTGATCCGACTGATTCTGTTCGCCAGCCTGCTGGTGCTCACAACGCTCTCGCCCGGTGCCCTGGCCGCGCCTGACTACCCCAAGACCATCGAAGCGGAGGGGATGAGCCTCCGCGTGCACCACCCGGTGATCGACCGCTGGGCTGACTATGCGCTGCTGGAAGGCTGGATCCCCGTGGAGGTGACGGACCCCGAGGGCGTCACCTGGGTGGGTGCCGTGCGCGCCCAGGCGCGCACCAGCGTAAACCTGGAGGCGCGGCTCGTTGCGCTGCGGGACAAGTCGGTGGTTGCCACGCGTTTCTCGGACCCCAAGACCCCGGAGGCGGTCAAGGCTCTGGCGGCCAGCACCGTGCTCGGTAGCCAGCAGGAGGTGTTGCTGGATGAGATCCTGCTGTCACTTGCCGACGACTTTGAACCGCCCGTGGCCGTCAATAGCGGCGTCGGGTTCAATCGACGGCCGCCGCGCATCGTGGTCAGCGAAACGCCCCTTGGACTGCTGTTGATCGACCAGGAGCCCGTGCGGGCGGCGATCCAGGGCACGTCCCTGGAGGTGGTGGTGAACACGGACTGGGATCTTTTCTGGCACCAGCAGGAGCGGCTCTACTACGTCATCAATAACGGGGTCTGGCAAACCCAGTCTCTGCTGGCGATGGGCGGCTGGAACAGCACCGACCGTCTCCCGCGGGATTTTGAAGCTTTGGCGGCGGGCGATCGCTGGCAAAGCGTGCTCGAGGCCCTCCCTGCGCAGATCCCGGCGGTGGCGCCGCCCGAGTTCCTGATCAGCCTCGAGCCGACGGAGTTGATCGTCATCGACGGCGCCCCGAAGCTCCAGTCCGTTCCGGGTGCTGACGGGCTTGAGGTGGTCAGCAACAGCGAACGCGACCTGTTCCGGCTTGCGGGGAACTGGTACTTCCTCGCCGCGGGCCGCTGGTTCCAGACCCGGGACCTGGCCGGAAACTGGTCGCTTGTCGACGAGCTGCCCGAGGCGTTCGCCAGTATCCCTCCCGATCATGGTCGGGCACATGTCCGTCGGTCTGTGCCCGGCACGCTGGAGTCGGCGCTGGCCTATATCGAGGCGACCCTGCCCCAGGAACGGGTGGTGTCCAGCGGCAGTGGGCCCGGCCAGAACGTGTACTACGTCGGGGAACCGAGCTTCCAGCCGATTACGAACACGACGCTGGAGCGCGCGGTGAATACGCCCTTCGCGGTCATCCGCCACAACAACTTCTACTACCTGAATCACGAAGCCGCCTGGTACAGCGCCAGCAGCCCCACGGGACCCTGGCGTGCAACGGTTCAGGTACCGGACGAGATCTACACGATTCCTCCGAATGATCCCCTCTACCACGTGACCTTTGTGCGCCCGATCGGCAACCAGGATGACGGGAGCGAAGCACGGTTCCAGTACACGGAGGGTTACAACGGTCGCTACACCATCGGCCGCCAGGCGGTCCGCGGCACCGGGTGGAGCTATTCGCCCTGGATCGGACACCCGCCCTCCGGCCCGGTTTACTGGGGCTATCCGCACACTTACGGCTGGGGCCGCTACGGCTACTGGGGCTCGCCCTGGTACTGGTCGAGTTACCCGATCAGTCAGTCCTTCGAAATCGACGGGCCGGTGCGGGGCGTCGGGGGTACACCAGCCAACGTCTCGGAGCAGGACCCGGGCGTGACGCGCCGGGGTTATGACTACGCAACGCTCGCCCAGCAGCGTGGGGCAGGCGACACGATTTCACCGTACCTGGCCAACGACCTGTTCGCTGATCCCAACGGCGAGGTGTACCGGCGAACCGACGACGGTTGGGCCAAGCACAACAGCAGCGGCGAATGGGACACCATGGGGGAACTCGAACGCCAGTACGGGGTGAGCAGCCCGGAACCGCAAGCGCCGGAAGGACAGCAGCGCCAGGCCTATCGCCAGAACGAGGAAGACATCGAGCGCATGGAGCGCTACTACGAGCGACGCTCCAAGAGCTACAACATGTACTCGACCATTTACGTGCGCCGCTGAGATCGGCCGAAGCACGGGGAGCATTCATTGAGACGCTGGCTCAGGGAACCGCTCGTGCACTTCATGGTGCTCGGCGCGCTGATATTCGCTGCCTATCTCGTGCTGGAGCCCGGCTCCGGTGACCCGGATGGGATCCTCCTGACGCAGGGACAGCAGGAACACCTGATCTCGGCGTTTACCCGCACCTGGCAGCGGCCGCCAACGAGGGCTGAATTCGAGGGCCTGGTCGAGGACTGGATCCGTGAAGAGATCGCCTACCGCGAAGGCCTGGTCATGGGGCTGGATGCAGACGACACGATCATCCGCCGTCGCTTGCGACAGAAGCTCGAACTGGTGACCGAAGACCTGGTCGGACTCGCCGAACCCAGCGAGGAAGAGCTGCAGGCCTTTCTCGAGGCCCGCCCCGAGGCCTACCGGCTTGAACCGCGCCACAGCCTGCGCCAGGTGTACTTCAGTCCGGATCGACGCGGCGAAAACGCGGCCCGGGACGCTGAGCAGGCGCTGGCGGCGCTGACCATGGAAGATGCCGCACCAGACCCGCTGACGCTGGGTGATCCGCTGCCGTTGCCGAATACCATGACCCGCGAGTGGGAGAGTGCGCTGGCGCGTCAGTTCGGTTCGGTGTTCGTGGAAGGGCTGGCGGATCTCGAACCGGGGGCCTGGAGTGGTCCGGTACCTTCCGGCTACGGATTGCACCTGGTTTACCTTGAGGCCACCGAAGCTGGCCGGCCCATGACCCTCGAGGAAGCGCGTCGCGACGTGCGCCGTGACTTTGAGAACCAGCGGCGCCTGCAGGCGATCGATCAGCTCTACGACGCCCTCGCCGAGCGCTACACGGTGCGCATCGAGCCGCTGCAACCGGATTTCAGCGAGCCTTGAGCGGACGCGGAATAGTGTCGCCGCGCGAAGCACATCAGCGGCTTTTTCCGGCATTGCGCGCAGGCGTCGGCAGCCGTGCTGCACAGCGCTGCCTGCTGTCCCTGCTGGCGGGTATTCTGCTTCTGACTTCCTGGGTCCCGGTCGCCCCGGCACACGAAGTCCGGCCGGCCTACCTGCGCATCCAGCAGCTGTCCGACACCACTTACGATCTTCTCTGGCGCGTCCCGGCGCGCGGCGAAACGCGCCTCAGCCTGTATGTCGAGCTACCCCCCCGCTGTGTAACGCAGGGCGAGGTGCGCGCCTACCTGCAGGATGCGACCTTCGTTGAGCGCTGGGTGGCGGAGTGCCCCGAAGGCCTGGTCGGGGAAACGGTCACCATCCAGGGGCTGTCGGCCACGCTGACCGACGGGCTGGTCCGCCACGAGCGGCTGGACGGGACGACCCAGGTGGCGCGTGTGACCCCATCCATGCCCCGCTTCACGGTCACCGCCGCAGAAAGCTGGCAGCAGGTTGCCGCGACCTATGGCCTGCAGGGCGTGGAGCATATCCTGCTGGGTATCGATCACCTGCTGTTCGTGCTCGCGCTGCTGATGATCGTGGCCGGCTGGCGC
This sequence comes from Pseudomonadota bacterium, assembly GCA_038749855.1. Lineage (GTDB taxonomy): Bacteria > Pseudomonadota > Gammaproteobacteria > Xanthomonadales > SZUA-36 > Marinihelvus. The sequence continues at coordinate 507 of JBCDHO010000081.1, read as the reverse complement.
AAGCTCGTGGCGACGGTCACGGCTTTCACCGTTGCGCACAGCCTGACCCTCGGAGCGGCGACCCTGGGCTGGGTGCACATGCCCCAGGCGCCGGTAGAGGCCATCATTGCCCTCTCGATCCTGTTTGTTGCAGCGGAAATCGTGCACTGGCGCCAGGGCAAGCCCAGCCTGACGCGGGAGCGCCCCTGGCTGGTGGCGTTTGTTTTTGGGCTGCTGCACGGCTTCGGTTTCGCCGGTGCACTGACCGATATCGGCCTGCCCGAGCACGCCGTACCCCTGGCACTGCTGTTCTTCAACCTGGGGGTCGAGGCGGGCCAGCTGCTGTTCATCGCCGCGGTGTTTCTGGCCTGGTCGCTCCTTAAGCGCGTCAGCTGGCCCGACTGGGCGTGGCACATCCCGGTCTACGCGATCGGAAGCCTGGCCGGGTTCTGGACGATCGAGCGACTGGCGGGATTTGCCTGATTCCAGCGTTTTCCCCGCCCCCCAAGATTGACGGGTCTGCGACTT
>JBCDHO010000080.1:0-8628 GCA_038749855.1 Pseudomonadota bacterium | reverse complement strand
TCCCACACCCTTCACCCAGGGCTCGGGCTCGCGCATCGCACTCTTTGTCGACTTTGGCAACGTCTACGAGAACGTATCGGCCTTCGACGCCGACCTGTTGCGCGCTTCGGCGGGTCTGTCCGTCACCTGGCAGGCACCCGTGGGCCCGATCATTATGAACTTTGCGTTCCCGCTGATCGAGAAAGAAGGTGATCGGACCGAGACCATCCAGTTCTCCTTCGGCACGACATTCTGATCCACGCCGTAAAGGCGCGTCATTTCGATTAAAAATCAGCCAGATATCGTGGATTCTCGGAATTCACGGGGGCTTCCGGGCGTGCGCCGGATGTGTATAATTACCCTTGTGAAACTGCGCCCCGCATACTTGCTGGTTTTTGCCCTTGGACTGCTCTTGTCCAGCCCTGCCCCTGCGCAGGAATTACGCATCGGCTACGTCAATATGAAGGCCGTGCTCGACAACGCGCCGCAGGTGATCACGGGGCGGGACAAGCTGGACCTGGAATTCCGCCCCCGCAACGACCTGATTGAACAGGAAGAAGCCCAGGCCGAGGCCCTCGAAGTCAGGCTCCAGGCGGGCGACCTTGCCACCGAAGACCGCATTCGACTGGAACGGGACCTGCGAGACCTGCGGCGCGGCATCGAGCGCCAGCGCGAAGATCTGCGCGATGAGCTGTCCTTCCGCCGCACAGAGGAAGTCCAGCGGCTTGAAGACCAGATCAACCTTGCCGTCCAGGAAATCGCCGAAAGCTACGGCTACGACCTCGTGCTCTCCAGCCCGGTGGTTTACGCCAGCGATGCACTCGACATCACCGGCCTGATCCTCCAACGGCTCCAGGAAGAGCACGACGCTGACCTGCTCGAACAGGGCCTGGACTGATTCCCGTCCAGCCTCATGCCCCCCGCTGAAACCGCCCCGACGCTGGCATCGCTGGCAGACGACTTCGACCTGACGCTGGTCGGAGACGGTGAGCGAACCATCGTCGGCGTCAACACCCTGGCAGACGCAGGCCCCGATCAACTCACCTTTCTCGCCAACCGCGGCTATGCGGAGCAGCTGAGCCATACGAAGGCCGGCGCGGTCATTCTGCGCGCTGATGACGCCGACGCCTGTCCCGTCGACCACCTGATTGCCAAGGACCCGTACCTGGCCTATGCGCGGGTCGCGGCGCGCTTTGATCGACGGCCGACCCCCGCTGCCGGGGTCCACGCCAGCGCAACGGTGCATCCCGACGCGACACTGGCGCCCGATGTGGCCGTGGGCCCAGGCGCCATGGTCGCCGCCGGTGTTCGGATCGACTCCGGTTGCATCATCGGCCCGGGCTGCATCGTCTTCGAGGACGCGCGGCTGGGTGAAGGCTGCCGCCTCGTGGCCAACGTCACCATCGGACACGGTGTACAGATCGGTCAGCGCGTACTGGTCCATCCGGGCGCAGTGATCGGCGCTGACGGCTTCGGTATCGCCCGGGGGCCCGAAGGCTGGGAGAAGGTGCCGCAGCTCGGTAGCGTCGTCGTCGGTGACGATTGTGAAATCGGCGCCAACAGCACGATCGATCGCGGCGCCATCGGCGATACGGTGCTCGAGGAAGACGTGCGCATCGATAACCATTGCCAGATCGGACACAACTGCCACGTGGGGGCCCACACGGCCATGGCCGCTTTCACGGGCATCGCGGGCAGCACGAAGATTGGGCGCAACTGCCTGTTCGCCGGGCGTTCTGCCGCCCACGGCCACATCACCATCGCGGACGGGGTGACCGTCTCGGCCATGACCATGGTGAAGAAGGACATCAGCGAGGCTGGCACGGTCTGGAGCTCCGGCATCCCGGCCCAGCCGATCCGTGACTGGCAGCGGACCCTCGGACACCTGCGCCGGCTGGACCGGACCCTGAAGAAGCTGCGAGGCCCCGACGCAAAAGAAGGAAACCAACAATGAACGAATCGTCATCCTTCCAGTGGCCCGAACATGGCCCGCTGGACGTCGAACAGATCAAGAACCTGATCCCGCATCGGCACCCGTTCCTGCTGATCGACCGGGTACTCGACTGGGACATCGAGAACGACCGTGTCCTGCGGGCGGTCAAGAACGTCACCTACAACGAGCCGTTCTTTCCCGGTCACTTTCCTGGCAACGCGGTGATGCCCGGGGTCATCATGATCGAGGCCATGGCCCAGGCCGCCGGTGTGCTTGGCACGCTCGTGGACGGCTTCGCCGGTGGACTGCTCTACCTGGCGAAGATCGAAGAGGCCCGTTTCATGCAAACGGTCAGACCTGGCGATCAGCTGGTCCTGTTCGCCCGGGAAACCCGGCGCAAACGCCGCATTGGAAAGTATGAGTGCCATGCAGAGGTTGACGGTAAGGCCGTCGCGTCCTGCAACCTTGTCTGCGCAGGAGGCTGAGCATGGCGACGATCCACGAAACCGCCATCGTCGACCCGGCGGCGCAGATCGCTGACGATGTGGAAATCGGCGCCTATTCCGTCGTTGGCCCGAAGGTCACCATCGGCCCAGGCAGCTGGGTGGGCAACCATGTGGTGATTGCGGGCCGCACGACAATCGGCCGTAACAATCGGCTCTTCCACTTCAACTCCATCGGCGAGGCGCCCCAGGACAAGAAATACGCGGGCGAAGACACGGAACTGGTCATTGGCGACGACAACCTGATCCGTGAGTTCTGCACGCTCAATCGCGGCACAGAACAGGATGGTGGTGTCACGCGCATCGGCAACGTCAACTGGATCATGGCCTATGTGCACATTGCCCACGACTGCCAGCTGGGCGATCACATCATCATGGCCAATAACGCCAGCCTCGCCGGCCACGTGACCGTCGGCGATTGGGCCATCCTTAGCGGCTTTTCACAGATTCACCAGTTCTGCGACATCGGCGCCCACTCCTTCATCAGCTTTTCGAGCCTGGTGAATCGCAGCGTGCCGCCCTACGTGACCGTCTCACCGGAGAAATCCAAGCCCCGGGGCGTGAACACGGAAGGCCTGCGCCGCCGCGGCTACACGCCGGAGCAGATTCAGAACGTGCGCCGCGCCTATCGCATCCTGTACCGCTCAGGCCTGCCGTTGGAGAAGGCCAGGGACGAGCTCGCGGAGATGGCGAAGGACGCGGAAGAACTGCAGATCGTGGTGGACTTCATCGACCACGCTGACCGCTCCATCATTCGCTAGCCCCCGGCGCCGTGGCGAGGCCACTGAACATCGCCCTGGTCGCTGGTGAAGCCTCCGGAGATCAGCTGGGCGGCAAGCTCATCGAGGCCCTGCGCCGCCGCCGGCCGGACGTGAACTGCTTTGGCATCGGTGGCCACCAGATGCGCGCCGCCGGCTTCGACAGCTGGTGGGACCGGGACGAGCTCTCGGTCATGGGCCTGGTCGAGGTACTCAAACATCTGCCGAGGCTGGTGCGCCTGCGCAAGGCGCTCACGGCCCGGCTTGAGGCCGCCCGTCCCGATGTGCTGGTCGGCATCGATGCGCCGGACTTCAACCTGGGACTTGAGAAGAAGCTGAAGGCCACCGGCGTCCCCACCGTTCACTACGTAAGCCCCACGGTCTGGGCCTGGCGACAGGGCCGGGCAGCCAAGATCGGGGCAGCGGCCGACCTGGTGCTGTGCCTGTTTCCCTTCGAGCCGAAGTTCTACGCCAACCATGGCGTGCAGGCCACCTACACGGGACACCCTATGGCGGATGCCATTGAGGATGACCCGGACCCGCAGGGCGCGCGCGCCGCTCTGGGTCTCGCAGCACCCGACACAGCGCAAGCCGAAGCACCGCCGCTCATCGCGCTCCTCCCGGGCAGCCGTGGCGCCGAAGTCAGTCGCCTGGCAGGTCCCATGCTTGATGCGGCTCGGCAGCTGGCGGGCCGTGATGGTGGTGCGCAGTTCCTGGCGGCCCTCGCCGACGAACGCACGGCCGTCCTGTTTCGTGAAGCACTTGCGGCCCGGCCCGGACTCGCTTGCACCGTGGTTGTCGGCCGGGCCCTCGAGGCCATGGCCGCTGCAGACGTGGTGCTGTGCGCCTCGGGGACTGCGACGCTCGAATGCATGCTGGTCAACCGTCCCATGGTGGTCAGTTACCGGCTGGCCGCATCCACGCATTGGATGATGGATCGCTTCAGGCTGATGAAAAGCCCCTACATCGCGCTGCCGAACATCCTCGCTGGTGAGGCCCTGGTACCGGAACTGATCCAGGACGAGGCCCGTGGGGACACGCTGGCCGCCGCCACCGAGGCCTGGCTGGGCGATCCGGACCGGCAAGCGGCCCTCAAGGCGCGTTTCTCCGCGCTGCACGAGTCCCTGCGGCTGGATGCCGCTGACCGGGCGGCCGAGGCCGTACTGGCCCTGATCGAAACGCGTGGAGACAGGATTCCGACCACAGCACAGCCGGTCCAATCATGAACGCGCCCCGGTGACCACACGACACGATACAGACGGCGCTGCGCTGACCCAGCAACCGATGCTGGTCGCGGGCGTCGATGAGGCCGGACGAGGACCGCTGGCCGGCCCGGTCGTTGTTGCGGCGGTCATCCTGCCGGACGGGCACGGCCTGGAAGGGCTGGATGACTCGAAGAAGCTCGATGAGGCACGCCGTGAGGCGCTCTTCGACCCGATTTGCGAGATCGCCGTGGCCTGGCACATCGAGACCGTGGAGGTTGGGGAGATCGAAACCCTGAACATCCTGGGGGCCACGCTGCGGGGAATGCAACGCGCGGTGGCTGGCCTGGATCCCGCACCCAGCCAGGCGCTGGTGGATGGAAACCGCACGCCCGACCTGCCCTGCGAGGCGCGCGCCATCGTGGGTGGCGACGGGCTTGAGCCCTGCATCTCAGCCGCCTCCGTGCTGGCCAAAGTGCACCGTGACCGGCTGATGGTCGCAATGAACGAACGGTATCCGGGTTACGGTTTCGAACGACACAAGGGCTACCCAACGGCGGCGCACCTGGAATGCCTCGAGCGGCTGGGACCCTGTCCGGAGCACCGGCGCGGCTACGCGCCCGTGCGGCGCCTGCTGGAACGGGACCTCTTTGAGCCAGGCTAGCGCGAGGCGGCCCTAGCCGGTCCGAAAGGTGTCCGGTACGGGATCATCGGGATCATCCATTCGCGTCAGGCGGTTAACGCGCGCCAGGGGCGGCCCCTTCGCAAGCCAGCGCTCGAGCCGGTCGAGGGCCCGATCGTCGCCGCAGGCCCACACCTCCACGGAGCCGTCGGCATGGTTCACGGCGTGGCCGGTGATCCCTCGCGGCGCAGCCTCACGACGGGTCGACTCGCGGAACCAGACACCCTGTACACGGCCCTCGATCCGATAGCGACGCTGCGGCACGGCAGCGTCACTCAGCCGCCGGCCTCGGCGACGAACTCCTCGATCTGCACGCCGGTAACCGGACCCACAAAGGTCTTCACGGGCACACCTTTCGGGTCCAGCACGATCGTCGTGGGTAGCGCCCGCGGCGCACCGAAGGGCTGCGGAGGATCGAATACATTGACCAGCAGGTTCGGGTAGCTGGGGTCGAACTCGGCCAGAAATTCGATAAAGGCTTCCGGCTCAGTCTCTTCGTAGGCCAGTCCTACGACGCTGATGTGATCGGCCCGGGCATGCAGCTGGCTCAGATCCGGAATCTCCTTGCGACAGGGCGCACACCAGGTGGCCCAGTAGTTGAGCACGACCCACTGCCCGCGCAGTTCGGTGAGGGCCAGCGTGCCGCCTTCGAGCGTTTCCAGCTCAAAATCGACCGGTTCCGCCGGCTCGGCCGTGTCCTGCGCAACTGCGAGCGAAACGCTGCCAGCGAGGAACAGAAACGCCAGTAGCAATGGCTTTACAGATTTCATTGGGGGTCTTCCTTGTTTTCATTGTCGGCCTCCGGCGATTCGGTCGCCGTCGCGCCCTGTTCATAAAGTGAAGCCAGCGATCGGTCCAGATTCAGCGCTGGCGCGTTCACCAGGTCGAGGAACGCGCGGTCCCAGGGGCTTTCGCTGGGTACGCCGCGCGCCTTTCCGATGGGCAGATGATAGTCGCCTTCGTTGTAGAGTTCGCGCAGCGTGTAGTGCGCCAGGTCCCGCTTCAGTAGCCAGCTGCCTTCGTTGTCCTGTGTGATCAGGTCTTCCTCGTTGAGCCTATTGAGCTGCTCCTGAAGTCGCGATGAAGGGATACCCGGCTCGAGCTCAAGGAGGTCTTCCAGGCTGAGGGCTTCACCGCGAAGCTGTGCATCATGCAGGTGACCCAGCAGCCGGTAGACAAGCAGCAGCTCCCAGGCCTCGGGCCATTCCCAATCCGTGCCGCGGTCCGAGAAAGTGGTGAGGGAGGCAGCCAGGGAAGCGCCCAGCAGAATCACCGACCAGACGACATACAGCCACAGTAAAAAGATGGGCACGCTGGCCAGCGCCCCGTAGATCACGCTGTAGCTCGCTCGGCCCACGTAGCCGACAAAAGCAGTCTTGGCGACCGTAAACAGTACCGTCGAGATGAACGCCCCGAAGGTCGCATAGGGAATCGGCACCGGACCGTTGGGCACGAGCAGAAACATGAGGCCGAAGGCAACCCAGGTGAGCACGAAGACGCCGATCGCGCGCAGCGCGCCAGGGTCCACCACGTCGCCCCCCAGCATGTCGATCAGGGGCTGGGCACTCAGGGCGGTTGCGGCGCCCAGGGCCAGCGGGCCGAGGGTCAGAACGGCCCAGTACATGGTGATCTTCTGCACGATGGGGCGTGCCCTGGGCACGCGCCAGATGAGATTGAAGGACGCTTCGATCCTCATCATCAGCATGAGCGCGGTGATGATGAGAAAAAACGTCCCGGTGAGCGTCAGCTTGTTGACGCTCTCGAGAAAACGCTCGAAATTGTCCGCCAGCTGCGTGCCCGCATCGGGCACCAGGTTGGCGAACAGAAAGTCCTTGAGCTGTTCCGACCACTGGTCGAACACCGGAAAGGCCGAAGCAATGCCGAGCACGACCGCCATCAGCGGCACAAGCGACAGCAGGCTCGTGTAGCTCAGGGAGGCCGCCTCAGCGAAGCAACGGTCCTCCTGGAAGTGTCGCCACATGTGCCTCAGAAGACGCCGTCCCTGGGAAACGTCCGTCAGAATCGAGCGCAGTTTGCGATGATGGGAAATTGTGGTCATGGCTGCCCCTGGGAACCTTGCCTCAGAGTGTACCCGACCCCATGGTTGCACTACCCGCAGAACCCCCCGAAGAGAGGAGCCCTCCGTGACCGTCCGCATCTATCACAATCCCCGCTGTTCCAAGTCTCGCGCGACGCTGGCGCTCCTTGAGGAACGCGGCATCGCGCCGGAGATCATCCGCTACCTCGACACCCCGCCCACGGCGGACGAACTCAAGGAAATCCTGTCCTTGCTGGGGCGGACGCCGAGGGAACTCACGCGAACCGGTGAAAAGGTCTACAAGGAACTCGCCCTGGCTGAGGCGGACGAGCAGACGCTGCTCACGGCCATGGCGGCCAATCCGATTCTCATTGAGCGGCCGATTGTGATCGCCAATGGCCGCGCTGCGGTGGGACGTCCGCCCGAAGCGGTGCTGGCTATTCTCTGAGCGACCCGAAAGGTATCCCCATGAGCCCTTCTCCTGACCGCGAAATCCTGGTGCTCTACTACAGCCGGGAAGGCCATACGGAAGCCATGGCACGGCAGATCGTGCGCGGCATCGAACGTGTGCCCGGCATGACGGCGCGCCTGCGCACCGTCCCTGCCGTGCATGATGAGCGCGTGGCCCATGATGCACAGGACCCGCAGAGTGGCCCGCCCTGGGTGGAAGCGGCAGACCTCGACGAGTGCACGGGCCTCATCCTGGGCAGCCCGACCCGCTTCGGCAACATGGCCGCCGCCCTGAAGTACTTTCTCGATCGCACGGGAGCCGAGTGGTTCTCGGGTACGCTGGCTGGCAAGCCAGCTGGGGTATTCACCAGTTCCAGCAGCCAGCACGGCGGACAGGAAAGCACGCTGCTGAGCATGATGCTGCCACTGCTCCACCACGGCATGCTGATCGTCGGTTTGCCCTACACGGAGCCGGCACTCACGCGCACGCGCGGCGGCGGCAGCCCCTACGGCGCCGGGTTCGTTACCGGCAGTGATGGCGAACGGCCCATGGATGAGGATGAACAGGCCCTGTGCCGCGCCCTCGGCGCGCGCGTCGCTGAACTTGCTTCACGCCTTTCGGAATCTTGACGCAGGGCTTGCTACCGTAGCGCTTCGTCGCTGCGGAGACCGTCCCGCAGCCCGGATCACCTTCGCAAGCGAAATCCTGCCATGAACGAGACGCGCGCCCGGGGCTTTGCCCGGGCCTTCTGGATTCTACTGATCGGGTGGCAGACCGCCTGGCTGGCGCTGCTGCCTGCGCCGCTGGGCAAGGAAAACCCGATCCTCGCCGCCGTCTTTACCCTGCCCCTGCTGATCCCCCTGCCCGGTATTCTCAGGAAACGGGAGCGCGGGCTGATCTGGGGGGGTTACCTGGCGCTGTTTGCCAGCATGCTGGGCGTGGTCGAGCTCTGGTCGGTGCCAGCGGAACGGCCTGCCTCGGCCCTACAGGTCGCTCTGTGTGTCGGCTACCTGCTCTTCCTGGCCTTCGCCACCCGGAAACGCAAAGGCTGACTGCGCGGGCGCCGCCGCGGGCTCGCGCCG
>JBCDHO010000079.1:0-8632 GCA_038749855.1 Pseudomonadota bacterium | reverse complement strand
CTTGATGCGGACAGCCGCCGCTACCTGGATCGCGCCCGGGAGGGCCTCGACCGGCAGACGGCCATCGTGCGCGCCATGAGCGAGGCCAGCCGACTGGAAGCGGCGGTGGAGGCGGCTGAGTGGGAACAGGTCGACCTGGCGGCGGTCGTCCGGGCCTGCGTAGAAGGCTATCGGGGTCTGCATCCGGGTCGGCACATCGAGCTGGCCGTGCCCGATGCCCCCGTGCCCTGCCGCTGCGCACCGGATCTGCTGGCCCAGGCCCTCGACAAGCTGGTCGACAACGCCCTGGGACTCATGGGGCCCGACGATACGGTCACCGTCGCCCTGGCGCCCAAGGGCAACTGGCGCCACCTGTCGGTTCGAAATACCGGTACCCGTCTGCCCGACACGCTCCAGGAGCAGCTCTTCGACTCGCTGGTCAGCGTCCGTGAGACGGGCGGCGGCGGGCTCCATCTCGGCCTTGGTCTGCACATCGTCCGGCTCGTGGCGGAGGCGCATGGGGGCAGTGCGGAGGCGCGCAACCTGCCGGATGAGCAGGGCGTGGTCTTTACCCTCCACCTGCCCGCCGGGTGATTTGAGCGTTGCCGGACGTGATCGTGGGTTGACTCCTGACCCCGTCCCGATACCCTGAGCACCCGTTCTTCGTTCCTCACGCAGGCGCCTGGCCTTGGACAAAGCCCAATTCGATCAACTTGCTTCCGGCGATGTGAACCGTGTGCCGGTCTGGCGCACGGTGCTGGCCGACCTCGACACGCCCCTGTCGGTGTTCCTCAAGCTGGCCGATGGACCGGATTCGTTCCTGTTCGAGTCGGTGGAGGGCGGCGAGTCCTGGGCGCGCTATTCGATCATCGGCCTGCCGGCCCGCCGGCGCTTTACGATCAACGGCCAGGCGCTGGCGACCTTTGAACTGGGCCGCAAGGTGTCCGAAGAAACGCTCGAGGACCCGCTCTCGGCCATCGAGACGCTCCGGGAGGCCTACCGGGTTCCGGAAGTCGACGCGCTGCCGGTCTTCAGTGGCGGGCTTGTAGGGTACTTCGGCTACGAGACCGTGGAGCTGCTGGAGCCGCGGCTGCGCCGCGAGGGCAAACCCGATGAGCTTGGCACAGACGATATCGTCCTGCTGCTCGCCGAGGAGGTGGCGGTATTCGATCGCCACGAGGGACGTCTGTGGCTGATCGTGAACGTCGATCCGGCCGATGACGGCGCCTGGGAGCACGCCCAGCGACGCCTCGACCAGCTTGAGCATCGGCTGCGCGCCGGTGGCACCGGCTACGGCCTGGCCATCAGCGGCGAGGCCGTGGCGGAGGGGGATTTTCACTATGGCTTTGAGAAGGAGGACTTTCTCTCGGCTGTGGCGCGCTGCAAGGAGTACATCCTGGCCGGGGACATCTTCCAGGTGGTGCTCAGCCAGCGCATGAGCGTGCCCTTCAACGCACGCCCCATCGATGTCTACCGGGCCCTGCGCGTGCACAACCCGTCGCCTTACATGTACTTCATCGACCTGGGTGATACGCAGATCGTCGGCTCCTCGCCGGAGGTGCTGGTGCGCGTGGAGGACCGCCGCATGACGCTGAGGCCCATTGCCGGAACGCGTCCCCGGGGCGCCACGCCGGAAGCGGACCGGGCGCTGGCCGACGAGCTGTTGACCGATCCCAAGGAATGCGCCGAGCACCTGATGCTGGTGGACCTGGGCCGTAACGACGTTGGCCGCGTGGCCGCCACGGGCACCGTGGACCTGACTGACAACATGGTCATCGAGCGCTACAGCCACGTGATGCACATCGTTTCCCAGGTCGAGGGTGACCTCGCGGAAGGAGCAACGGCCATGGATGCGATTCGCGCGGCCTTTCCCGCCGGCACCCTCTCCGGGGCGCCCAAGATCCGCGCCATGGAGATCATTGCCGAGCTCGAGCCGGTCAAGCGCAATATCTACGCCGGCGCCGTGGGCTACCTCAGCTGGCACGACGATGCGGACCTCGCCATCGCCATCCGTACCGCGGTGATTCGCAATGGCGCGCTGCACGTGCAGGCCGGCGCGGGCATCGTGGCCGACTCGGACCCGGAAGCCGAGTGGGAAGAGTGCATGAACAAGGGACGCGCCGTGCTGAACGCCGTGGACCAGGCATCCCGGGGGCTCTGAGCTCCTTCTTCGAAACTGTCTTGAGTCCGGGTCCCGAACCCGGGTTTTGAAACCGGTCAGCTGGCGCCTTTGTCACCGTTGCCGCCGAACGCGCCGTCTGCCTTTGACTCTGAGACGGCGCCAGGCTGCGTGTCCGCGTCCAGCTCAGCGGCAAATTCCGCCTCCAGCGCATCGGCGGCCCGTTCACCGGCCTCGACGTCCACGCGCCAGAGCAGGAAGCCGCCCACGATGAACAGCAGCCCCAGGGACAGAATGCTGTCCCGCTCGTCGGCGCCGGCAATCAGCAGCGGTACGCCGGCCATAAGCATTGGCCCGAGTACGGACGCGAACTTGCCCACCATGTTGAAGAAACCGAAGAACTCGGCTGTCTTCGATTTGGGAATGATGCGCGCGTAGAGGGAGCGGCTCAGGCTCTGAACGCCGCCCTGCACGAGGCCGATGGCAACGGCGAGCACAAAGAAATCCCGGCTTTCCGTGAGCAGCGCCCAGGCGTAAAAGAGGGCGCCCAGGTAGACCCCGAGCCCGATGAGAATGGCTCGCCGCGGGCCGATTTTATTGCCCAGCCAGCCGAAAAACAGCGCCGCCGGAAACGCGACGAACTGCGTGACCAGCAGGGCAATCAGCAGCACCTGCGAGTCCAGGCTGAGAATGCGGTCGGCGAAAAACACCGCGGTCTTGATCACGGTGTTCACGCCATCGATGTAGAGCCAGTAGCCGACCAGGAACAGGGCCAGGATGCGCAGCCGGCGCAGCTCCTGGAACGTGCCTTTCAGCTGTTCGAGGCCAGCGCCGACCGCCTCGAGGCGCGTGGCCTTGTTCTCCGTCGGTGCCTCCTTCACGGCCAGGAGCAGGGGCACGGTAAACAGGGCCCACCAGGCCCCCACGCTGATAAACGACCATTTCACCGCCGCGCCCGCATCGGCCAGGCCGAACAGCTCGGGTTTGCTGACCATGAGTGCGTTGATGGCAAAAAGAATGCCACCGCCCACGTAGCCCAGGGCGTAGCCGAAGGCGGAGACCTGGTCGTACTCCTCTTCCCGGGCCACGTCGACGAGCATGGAGTCGTAGAAGATGTTGGCGCCGGAAAAGCCGACGGTGCCGAGTCCGTAAAACAGCAGGCCCAGTTCCCACTGGCCCATACCCACCCAGGCCAGGGCGGCGCTCATGATGATCCCCAGGGCCGCGAAGGTGGCAAGGAATCGCTTCCGGCTGCCGCCACGGTCGGCAATGGCACCGAGAATGGGCGCCGAGATGGCCACGAGCCCGCTGGAGGCGGCCAGCGTGACCGTAAACCAGAACTGGGCGTCGCCGTCGCTCAGGTCGGCGCTGAGCGCGGCAAAGAACACCGGGAAGAACCCGGCCATGATGGTCGTGGCGAAGGCCGAGTTGGCCCAGTCATACAGGGCCCACGCGACAACGGGCTTACGCATCCAGGCTTTCACGGTCGGTGGTCTCGCAGTCGGTTTCTCGGCTATTCTGAGGGTACGACCGGGATAAAAGGAAGTCGCATAGGCCATGGCCGGCGGATTTGCCAAAGACGGCGCAGTGCAGGAACAGATCGACGCGACCATCGAGGATGCGGTTAACCGTGCGCGCTCGCGGCTGGGCGCAGGCGACAGCCGCGAGGATTGCATCGAGTGCGGCGCGGACATTCCCGAGGCCCGGCGCAAGGCCGTGCCCGGCGTTCAGCTGTGCATCAACTGCCAGTCGGCCCTGGACGAGAAAGAAAAGGCCTTCAGTGGCTACAACCGCCGTGGCAGCAAGGACAGCCAGCTCCGCTAGGGCGGCGACTCAGTCGAGGCTTTCCAGCCCCTGGCGTCCGAGAATCCTCAAAATTTCGACGCCATCGCGGAGCTGTCTGAAGTAGATCGAGTGAACCCCATGGACACAGCGGCGATAGCCGGGTCGAATATGCCGAACCTCGGGGAAGCGAAGCGGGTCAGAGGCGATTTCTTCCAGCTGCTTGGCCAGAGTTTCGAAGTAGTGGCGTGCCTGATGAACGCCGAACTGTTCGATGCCATGATTGGCGATGGATTCGAGGTCGTCTGCTGCAGCCTCGCTGAGGCGCAAGCTAGGCATTCTGGCGCCGGTGCCGGCGCTGCGCCTCCGCCCAGATATCCTCCGGGCGCTTCGGGCTGGGCCCGCTATGTTCACCCTTAACCAGCGCCGCGCGAATAGATTCGATCTCCTGTTCCCTCGAGATCCGATCGCGAATCAGATCACGAAACACTTCGCTTTCGTTGTTGTACAGACCGGAATCGATTTGCGACCGAACCCAGCCCGCCTGTTGCTCTGTCAGCGAAATACTGCGCTTGACGGTGGCCATGACCATTTCCTGCTACCTCTTGAGTCGTAAATTTTACTACCAAGTATGAAAGTTTGCTGACAACCTACAACCGCGATAGGGTCAGGGCTGTCGCCGATTGTCACTCCGATGGGTAAGAATTTCGCGATACGGGGTTATGGCGCTTCGGCTCGAGTGTCCCCATCTTTGAAAACATGAACCTTCAACACAGCTACGCAGAGCTTGACGGCCCATTTACGGAAGCCGCCCCGACACCGGGCTTCGACGCCCCAACCCTCATTGCCTGGAACGCCGAGCTGGCGGGCCAGCTGGGCCTGGGCGACTTGGGCGAAAACCCGGACCAGCTGGCGCGCTGGTTCAGTGGGACCGAGCCACTTCCGGAGGCGCGGCCCGTGGCCCAGGCCTATGCCGGCCACCAGTTTGGCCAGTTCGTACCGCAGCTCGGTGACGGCCGGGCAGCGCTGCTGGGTGAGGCGGTCGACGATGGCGGCAAGCGCTGGGACATCCAGCTCAAGGGGTCCGGTCGCACGGCCTTCTCGCGGGGTGGTGACGGGAAGTCCTCCCTGGGCCCGGTCATTCGTGAATACCTCGTCAGTGAGGCCATGCACGCGCTCGGCGTACCGACCACCCGCGCGCTGGCGGCGGTTGCAACCGGTGAATCGGTCTTTCGTAACCAGGTGGAAGCCGGCGGCGTGTTTACGCGTGTCGCGTCCAGCCACCTGCGCATCGGGACCTTCCAGTATTTCGCGGCACGCGGCAACAAGGACGCGCTCAAGACCCTGGCCGACTACGCCATCGGACGGCACGAGCCGGGCGCCGATGAATCAAAACAGCCCTACCTGCGTCTCTTCGAGGGTGTGGTCGAGCGCCAGTCAAGGCTCGTGGCCCACTGGCTGTCCTTCGGTTTCATACACGGGGTGATGAATACGGACAATACGTCCATTTCCGGCGAGACCATCGACTACGGGCCCTGCGCCTTCATGGACGAGTTCCGCCATGACAAGGTCTTCAGCTCCATCGACCAGCACGGTCGCTATGCCTTCGCCAACCAGGCGAAGATCGTCCATTGGAACCTCGCACGGCTCGCCGAGTGCCTGCTGATGCTCGACGAGAACCTCGAAGGCTTCCAGGCGGCGCTGGACCGGAGTCCGGAAATTCTCACGGAGGACTACCTGCAGCGCTTTGGGCGCAAGCTGGGTATCCAGGATCCGGTGACCGAGGATCGCGCACTCATCGATGATTTTCTCGAGTTCCTTGAAGACGAGGGCCGCGACTTCAGCATTAGCTTCCGTGAGCTCTCAGACCGGATCGAAACGGACGATAAGAGCGCTTTTGGCGAGTTCGAGACGCGCTGGCGCAGCCGGCTCACGGAGCAGGGCATACCGGCCGCGGGAACACGCGCGCTGATGAACTCGGTGAATCCGGCCTTCATCCCCCGCAACCACCAGGTCGAACGGGCGATCGCGGGCGCCTTTGAGGGTAACTACGAGGTGTTTAACGAACTCCGCGCGGTCCTGGCGCGGCCCTTTGATGAACAGCCGGGGGCAGGGGCGTACGCGCTCGCACCGGAACCGGCGGAGCGGGTTACCCGGACCTTTTGTGGCACCTGAGCCCGGACGCGTCACCCGAGCTCACCGGACGGCTCCCCATTTCATCGTGCATCGGGCAGAATACGGCCCTTCGCACTGCATCGACGGCGTCCGCCCATGATCCTGATGATCGACAACTATGACTCGTTCACCTACAACCTCGTGCAGTACCTCGGGGAGCTGGGTGCGGCGGTAGAAACCGTGCGCAATGACGCGATTACACCGGCCGGGATTCGTGCCATGGACCCGGCAGGCATTGTCATTTCGCCCGGCCCCTGTACGCCAGATGAAGCGGGCGTCAGCCTCGACGTGGTGGGTGAGCTGTCTGGCGAGATTCCCATCCTCGGGGTGTGCCTCGGGCACCAGGCCATCGGCCAGGCCTTTGGCGGCAAGGTGATCCGCGCCGGTCGGGTCATGCACGGCAAGACGTCGATGATGCACCACGATGACCAGGGCGTATTCGAAGGCCTGCCCCAGCCCTTTGAGGCCACGCGCTATCACTCGCTGGTGGTGGAGCGCGAGTCGCTGCCGGACTGCCTCGTCGAGACCGCCTGGACCGTTCGCGAGGACGGATCGCGTGGCGAAATCATGGGGCTGCGACACCGGGAGCTCCCCGTGGAGGGGGTTCAGTTCCACCCCGAGTCGATTCTTACGCGCAGCGGTCATGACCTGCTGCGCAACTTCCTCGAGCGTTGCGCGGTGACCGCCTGATGGACATTCGTGAAGCCATTGCCCGGCTGGTTGAGGGCGAAGATCTGAGCACCGATGAGATGGCCGCCGTGATGCGGCAGATCATGACCGGCGCCGCGGATGATGCACAGATCGGCGCCTTCCTGGTGGCCCTTCGCATCAAGGGCGAGACCCTCGATGAGATTACCGGCGCGGTGATGGTCATGCGCGAGCTGGCTACGGGCGTGGATGTGGAGCATGAGCATCTCTTGGACATCGTCGGCACCGGCGGCGATGGCGCGAACCTCTTTAACGTGTCCACCGCCTCAACCTTTGTCGCGGCGGCCGGTGGCGCCAAGGTGGCCAAGCACGGGAACCGGTCCGTGTCATCGAACTCCGGCAGCGCCGACCTGCTTGAGCACGCCGGTGTCCGCCTCGACCTGGGCGCGGAGCAAGTGAAGCAGTGCGTTGAGACCCTGGGCGTGGGCTTCATGTTCGCCCCCATGCACCACTCGGCCATGAAACACGCCATCGGCCCGCGCAAGGCGCTGGGCCTGCGCACGGTTTTCAATATTCTCGGCCCCATGACCAATCCAGCCGGCGTGGAGCGCATGCTGATCGGCGTTTATGACCGCGACCTGGCCCGGCCCGTCGCCGAGGTGCTCGGGCGCCTCGGGGCCAGGCACGTGCTGGTGGTGCACGCGGCGGATGGTCTGGACGAAATCAGCCTCGCCGGCCCCACCTATGCGGCGGAATGGAAAAATGGTGGCCTGTCCGAGCACACGCTGACGCCTGAATCGCTCGGCCTGGCGGCCGAGTCGCTGGATGGCCTCGAAGTCGATGGCGCAGAGGATTCCCTGGCCTTGATTCGCACCGCCCTTGGTGCAAAGACCGATCGGAACGACGCGGCCCGCAAGGCCGCCGCTGTGATTGCCCTGAATGCCGGTGCGGCTCTCTATGTGGCGGGCGTCGTCGACACGCTACCGGCCGGGGTGGCCCTGGCCCTGGACGTGATCGATAGCGGTGAAGCGCTGGCGCGGCTCGACGCCCTGGCGCAGCTCAGCCAGTCCCTTTGAATCACCGGCTCGAAGTCAGCTCATGAGCGATATCCCTTCCGTCCTCGCCCGTATTCTTGATACGAAGCGCGAGGAAATCGAACGCGGCAAGGCCTTCGTGTCCCATGCGCAGCTGCGTGACAAGGCTCGTGACCTGCCGCCCACGCGGGGCTTCGTGGCCGCCATGGCGCGCGCCGTGACGAGCGGGCCGGGTATTATTGCCGAGGTCAAGAGGGCATCCCCCAGCGCCGGCATCATACGGGCCGATTTCCGGCCGGCGGACATCGCCGCCAGCTATGAACGCGGCGGAGCCACCTGCCTTTCGGTGCTCACGGACGAGGCGTACTTTAAGGGCCACCGGGACTACCTGGCCGAGGCGCGTCATGCCTGCGCGCTGCCGGCCCTGCGCAAGGACTTCATCATTGACCCCTGGCAGATCGAGGAGTCCCGCTGCCTCGGCGCCGACTGCATCCTGCTGATTGTCTCGGCCCTGGTGCAGGACCAGCTCGTGGACCTGCATGGGCGCGCGAAGGAGGCGGGCATGGATGTGCTGACGGAGGTTCACGACGAAGCGGAGCTGGAGCGTGCGCTGGCCCTCGACGGCACCCTGCTCGGCGTGAACAACCGCAACCTGCACACCTTCGAAACCTCCCTGGAGACCAGCCTGCGCCTGAAGGCCATGCTGCCGCCAGAGCGTTTACTGGTCACCGAGAGCGGCATCAAGACACCCGAGGACGTCCAGCGCATGCGGGCGGCCGACGTGCATGCCTTCCTGGTAGGTGAGGCCTTCATGCGCGAGCCTGACCCCGGTGAAGCCCTGGAGCGCCTGTTTTTCGCGGGCTAAGCGGAACGGGATCTGAGCGCTACACTTGGG
>JBCDHO010000078.1:0-8645 GCA_038749855.1 Pseudomonadota bacterium | reverse complement strand
GTCTTTGGCCTGGATGAAAACAACGGCCGGCGTGTGTGGGTCTACGATCGGGCCGTGCCGCTGCTGACGCTGCGCGGCAACGCCAACCCGGTCATTCGGGCGGGCATTGCCTACCTGGGCTACGACGGAGGCGAGGTTGTCGCCCTGCGGCTCGAGGACGGCGCCTTGCTTTGGGAAGAGTCCGTGGCAACGCGTGAGGGCCGTACGGAGCTTGATCGTCTGGCGGATGTGGACGGGGAAATGGTCTTCGTCGCCTCCGATCTCCTGGTCTCCAGCTATAAGAACCGGCTCAGCTCCATGGCGGCCGACTCCGGACGCTTGCTGTGGTTCAAGGACATTCCATCCTCGACCGGTGTGACCGTGGCGCGGACCAACCTCGCCATCAGCGACCGCGACGGCAACGTGTGGCTCCTGGACCGGCGTAACGGCGCCACGCTGTGGAAACAGGATCAGCTAACCAACCGCGGACTCACCCGGCCCGTATTCGTCGGTGATTACGTGGTCGTTGGCGATGCGGAAGGCTACCTGCACTGGATTAATCTCGATGACGGAAACTTCGCCGCGCGTACCAAGGTCAAAGGCGATGGCTTCTCGGGTGCGCCGGTCGTCGTCGGCAATACGCTGTACGTGTATACCCGCAAGGGCGATCTCATCGCTTACCAGGCCAGTCCCGCTTCCTGAGCCATGTTGCCCGTCGTCTCCATCGTCGGGCGGCCGAATGTCGGCAAGTCGACCCTGTTCAATGCGCTGACGCGGACGCGTGACGCGCTGGTGGCCGATATGCCCGGTGTCACTCGAGATCGGCAGTACGGGATCTGCCGGGTCGGTCGCAATCCCTGCGTACTCGTGGATACGGGCGGACTCGTCGGCGGTGCCGAAGGCATCGATTACCTGACTGCCCAGCAGGTGCTCCAGGCCATCGAGGAGTCCAGCCTTGTTCTGTTCGTCGTGAGCGCGCGAGACGGGCTGACGGCCGCGGATGAAGAGGTGGCCGAAACCCTGAGGCGCGAAAATCGTCCCGTTCTGCTCGTCGCCAACAAGACCGATGGCACGGATACGGATGTCTCACTGGTGGAGTTTTCGGCACTGGGCTTTGGAGACCCCCATCCTGCCGCAGCGGCGCATCGTCGGGGCCTCGATAGCCTCATGAAAGCGGTGGCAGACCAACTTCCCCCGGTCGAAGAGGTCGAGGACGATGATCCGAACCGCCGTCGCCTCGCCATCATCGGCCGACCCAATGTGGGCAAGTCGACGCTCGTCAACCGCTTGCTCGGTGAGGAGCGGGTCATGGCTTTCGACATGCCGGGTACGACGCGCGATACGATTGCCGTGGCTTACGAGCGCGATGGGGTCGCCTATGAACTGATCGATACGGCGGGTGTCCGTCGCCGGGCCCGGGTCCACGAGGCGGTGGAAAAGTTCAGCGTCGTCAAGGCCCTTCAGGCCATCGAGCGGGCACACGTCGCCGTACTAATGCTCGACGGACGCGAGGGGCTCACGGACCAGGACATGACGCTGCTTGCCCATGTATTGGAGCAGGGGCGTGGCCTGGTCATCGCGGTGAACAAGTGGGACGGCCTGGACCCCGACCATCGGGAGCAGGTGCTGGCCACGCTGGACCGAAAGCTTCAGTTCGTGCCCTGGGCGCGCCGCATCCGGATTTCCGCCTTGCATGGGACCGGCATGGACCTGCTCATCAAGGCGGTGAACGAGTCCTTCATGAACGCAACGAAGGACATTCCCACACCAGCCCTTACGAAGGTCCTGACCCAGGCCTTCGAAGCGCATCAGCCGCCCATGTCCCAGGGCAGGACAGCGCGGCTTCGCTATGCGCACATGGGCGGCAAGCTGCCGCCCCGCATCATCATCCACGGTAACCGTACCGATACCTTGCCCGATTCCTATAAGCGTTACCTCGAAAACACCTTCATCAAGGCGTTTCAGCTGGTCGGTACGCCCGTATTCCTTGAGTTTAGGGGTGGTGGCAATCCCTACCAGGGGCGCAAAAACACGCTTACGGAACGACAGCTGCGCAAGCGTAAGCGACTGAAAAAGTTCGCCGACCGCAAGAAAGCCAAGCGGCGCTGAGCGGCCCGGTCAGAAAATCCAGGAGCGCAAGTTGCGTTCCACCTGGTGGGTCAGCGCCGGGTCCGTTGGCTCCACCCGGGACGGCCAGTGCTCAACCAGCTGTCCCTCGCCATTGAACAGGTATTTGGTGAAATTCCACCGGGGCAGGATGTCCTCACCATAATTATCGAGCAGCGCCCGAAACAGGGGATGGGCTTCCAGCCCGCGCACGTGAATCTTTGCCGTGATGGGGAACGACACGCGGTATTCATCCCAGTAGTAGCGCACGATGTCCTGCTCCGTGCCGGGTTCCTGATCGCCAAAGTCATTGCAGGGGAGTGCGATGATCACCAGATTGGCACCCCGATACTCGTTATAGAGGTACTGCAGCTTGGCGAGCTGCGGTGTGAACCCGCATTTCGAGGCCGTGTTGACGAGCAGAATAGGTTGCGACTCCCAGTGCCCCAGGGGCATCCGGGCGCCGTTTACGGCATGAAAAACATACTCGTAGATGTTCATGGCTTCCCCGGGCGCATGAACCGCGCTCCCTTTGTGTCACTCTTCTAGTGTAGACGCTCATTTCCATCAACACAGTTGGGTAAAATGCCGCCGGTCGGGCAGGTGTCCCTAAATGCTTGCCGCCCTCTACAGCCAGGAGCCCCCCAATGAGTGCAGCATTGATCGACGACAAAGCGATCGCGGCGACGATTCGCGAAGAGATACGAAAGGACGTCCAGGCGCTGAAAGCGCGCCATGGCCACGTACCCGGCCTCGCTACAGTGCTGGTCGGCCAGCGCAAAGATTCAGAAACCTACGTGCGCATGAAAAAGAAAGCCTGCGCCGAGGTCGGTATTCATTCCTTCGGACACGAATTACCGGAGGAGGTCTCCCAGGGGGCGCTGCTTGAGATCGTGGCACGCTTGAACGCCGATCCGCAGGTCCATGGCATCCTGGTTCAGTTGCCTCTGCCTGCCGCGATCGATGACGAAGCGGTGCTTGCCGCGATCAGCATCGAAAAGGATGTTGATGGTTTTCACCCCCTGAACATCGGTCGCCTGTCGATGAAACGGCGCGACCCGCTCTATGTCCCGTGTACGCCTCGGGGCTGTATCGAACTGCTCGATCGCAGCGGGATCGACATCGCAGGAAAGCATGCGGTGGTGCTGGGTCGCAGCAACATTGTCGGTTTGCCGGTTGCCATGCTGCTACTGCACCGCAATGCCACGCTGAGCGTATGCCATTCGCGTACCGCCGACCTGCCGGCCCTTGTCCGCCAGGCTGATATCCTCGTGGCGGCCGTTGGCCGTCCGGAAATGGTCAAGGGCGACTGGATCAAGCCGGGTGCCGCGGTGATCGACGTGGGGGTCAACGCGGTCGACGATGGGGATGACCCAAGAGGCTATCGACTGGTCGGAGACGTGGATTTCGAGGCGGCCAGCAAGGTCGCGGGGCACATTACGCCCGTACCGGGTGGCGTCGGCCCCATGACCATAGCCATGTTGCTGAGAAACACGACCGATGGCGCTCGACGCGCCTTCGAGGATGGAGACTGACGTTAACCATGATGTCGGGCGGCCCCTGGCTGTGGGACCGGCCCCTCGGACGCTGTTAGCACGGCGCCTGGCGCCAGAGCACGCGCGTAAGCTACCGTTCGACGATGGCCGCGACGCCCATGCCGCCCGCGGTGCAGACCGAGATCAGCCCGCGGCCGGAGCCGTTTTCCTCGAGGATCTGACCCAGCGTACCGAGTATGCGGGCGCCGGTCGCGGCGAAAGGATGACCCACCGCCAGGCTGCTGCCTTTCACGTTCATTTTGCTCCGATCGATGGAACCAAGCGGTTCATCGCGGCCGAGGCGATCACGGCAGTAGTCTCCTGACTCCCAGGCTTTCAAGGTGCACAGGACCTGGGCGGCGAAAGCCTCGTGCAGTTCGTAGAAGTCAAAGTCCTGCAGCGACAGCCCCTGCATGGTGAGCAGTTCGGAGACAGCCACCGTGGGCGCCATGAGCAGGCCTTCATCATTGACAAAGTCTACGGAGGCGGTCCGACCGCCTGTGAGATAGCCCTGGATCGGCAGCTTACGTGCCTTGGCCCATTCCTCCGACGCAAGGAGTACGCTCGCAGCGCCATCGGTCAGCGGTGTGCTGTTACCGGCCGTCAGCGTGGCGTCATCACGCTTGCTGAATGCGGTGCGTAGGCTGGCAAGCTTATCCATGTTCGAGTCAGCGCGCATGTTGTTGTCCCGCGCGGCACCGGACCACGGCGTGACCAGCGGGTCGAAGAAACCGTCATCGTAAGCGGCCGCCGCCTTGTGGTGGCTTTCCATGGCAAGCTGGTCCTGATCTTCCCGACGGATTGACCACTCACGCGCCATGCGCTCACAGTGCTGCCCCATGGACATGAGCGTGCGGGGCTCCGCATTGGCGGGCGGGACGGGCGTCAGTTCCGCGGGGCTGAAGCCCTTGAGCGCCTTGAGCTTGTCACCTGCGCTCCGGGCTCGGCCAAGCTTGACCAGGCGGCCGCTGAACTTTTTTCCGAATACAATGGGCGGATCGCTGGTGGTGTCCGTGCCGGCCGCGATACCACTTTCAATCTGTCCACAGGCGATTTTGGCGGCGATGCCGAGCGCTGCCTGCAGGCTCGTTCCACAAGCCTGCTGAAGCGTGATGCCCGAGGTCAGGGGGCTCAGCGTCGTCGACAGTACTGCCTCGCGTGCCAGGTTCCAGTCCCGGGAGTGAGTGGTGACCGCACCGGCCACGACTTCGTCCAGCTGCTCACCATCGAGGCCAAAGCGATCCACGGTGCCTTGCAGGGCCGCAGAAAGCATGTCCATGTTCGACCGTTCCGCATAGATGCTGTTGGACCGGCAAAAGGGGATGCGGCTGCCGCCGATAATGGCGACCTTACGAACCGTGTCATTCATGATGCGCCTCCGTCCTTATCGGACTCTTTCTTCTGTTTCGCAGCGTCCAGATTGCCATCGCCATCGCCTTCGTCCACGGGCGCCGGATCTGGGTCCATATCATCCGAGGGCGCCGGTTCTGGGTCCACATCGTCCGAAGGTGCCGGTTCTGGATCCACATCGTCCGAAGGTGCCGGCTCCGAATGCACCTCGTTCGGGGACGGCGGCGCCGGATCCGGTTCGTCCGGCGGTGCCGGCTCTGGTTCCGCCTCGTCCGGGGACGCCAAACCTTCCTCCACGGTGGCGAGGTAGTGCAGGGGGCCGCCCCGAAACGGAGCGAAGCCGGTACCGAAAACCATGCCGGCATCCAGCACATGGGCGTCTTCAACAATGCCATCCGCCAGCGCGGCTTCGCACTCATCGAAGTAGGGCTTCAACAGCTTTTCGGCGATTTCTCCGAGCCGCTGCGGCGTTGCCGTGCTCTCTTCCTTCTTGGGTTTGCCCTTTTCCCACTCGTAGAAGCCCTGGCCGCTCTTCTTTCCGAGCTTGCCGCTGTCGACCTGTTGCTTGAGCAGGTCCCGCTCCGGCTGGGCTTCAGGTCCGCCGAGTGTCCCCAGCACGGACAGGCCGATGTCCAGCCCAACCACGTCGGCCAGTTCAACGGGACCCATGGGCATTCCGAAACGGGTCGCCGCCTTGTCGAGGTCTTCGGCGGGGATGCTTTCGTTGCGGTGCAGGCGGAGTGCCTGCAGCAGATAAGGCGCCAGCACCCGATTGACCAGGAAGCCCGGGCTACTCTTCACCGGTAGCGGGAAGCGGCCGATCTGGTTGCAGAATGCCGCGCCCTTGGCAATCTCCTCCGTGTCGGTCCCCTCGTCGTGTACAACCTCGACCAGGGGCATCTGGGACACCGGGTTGAAGAAGTGGAGTCCAATCAGGCGTTCGGGCCGATCCAGCTCCGCCGCCAGGTCGGCGAGGGGCAGGGCGGACGTATTGGTTGCGAGGACGGCATGGGGTTGCATGACCGGCTCGAGCTTCTTGTAGAGCTCGATCTTGGCCTCAGCGTTCTCGAAGATGGCCTCGATAATCACGTCCGCCCGGGCCGCACCTTTGCCCTCGACGTCGGGCATGAGCCGTGACATGGCACCCGCCACGCGATCCGGCGACTTCAGCCGCTTCTTGAACAGCTTCTTGGCCCGTTTCAGTGCCGGTTCGATGTACTGCATCTCCCGGTCCTGGAGCGTCACCTCGAGCCCCTGAATCACGCACCAGCTGGCGATGTCACCACCCATGGTGCCGGCGCCGACCACATGCACCCGGCGGGCGCGAAAATCACTGTCCTTGCCATAGCCCTTGAGCCGTTCGGTGAGAAAAAAGATACGACGCAGGTTTCTGGATACATCGCCGGTGATGAGGCGGCCAACGCGTTCGGCCTCTTCATTCATCATGGCGTGTGGATCATCGCCACATTTTTCCCACGCGTCGATCAGCTCAAAGGGCGCCGGATAATGGGCCGGGTTGGCTTTTGCTGCGGTCTGCTTGCGCATCTGCTTGGCGAGTACGCCCCGCGCCGGGGCCATACTCTGAACCGAAGCAACCCGCCCCGGTCCTTTGCTCTTACGGCCCTTGAGAACCGCGCGCCGTGCGGCCCAGCGGGGCGAGCCATGAGGTCCAATGAGTTCGTCGATCAGGCCCGCACCGCGGGCAGCGGGTGCGCGAAGGTTACGGGCGGAGAGCATGACAGGCATGGCCTGCAATGGTCCGCACTGACGAATTGCGCGCGCGCTGCCACCGAAACCGGGGTAGATGCCCAGTTTGACTTCCGGGAAACCAAGGCGGGTTTTGTCATCGTTACGCGCGATGCGCCAGTCAAAGCACAGGGCCAGTTCAAGGCCGCCGCCCAGGCAGTAACCCTCGATGGCGACCACGGTTGGAAAGCGCAGATTTTCGATTCGATTAAACAGCTGGTGTACGCCGCGAATCAAATCCGCAGCGGAATCGGGGTCGTCGGCATCATCGAACTCACGGACATCGGCGCCCACGATGAACGAACCCTTTTTTCCAGACATCAGTACGAGGCCGGTGGGGGGGGCGTTTTCGAGTCGAGTGACGACCACACCCAGTTCTTCCAAGACCTCTCTTGAGAGACTGTTGGCGCTTTCGCCGGCCCGATCCAGTGTCAACCAGCAAATGCCGTCCATGTCGGAGGCGATTTTCCAGTGTTTGTAGGTGCTATAGCTCATAGAGCGTCTCCCGTCAAACCGGGCCTGGTCAGGCCTCGGTGGTCATTACCATACGCCAGAGTATGGACCAATTATAAAGGAATCTGCCTCACCCTGGCCATGGCTTTGATGCCGACCCAGTGGTATCTGCACACTCAGAGGTTGCGATCATGGAGCCTGTTGGTCGGTTTGCCATCAGGGCACCGGGCAGCCGGCGGCACGAAGCTGTTCGGACAGGCGGATCAGAGGCAAGCCGGGCAGGGCCGTTGGGTCGGTTGAGTCAATCGATTCGAACAAGGAAGGTCCGAGCGATTCCACCTTGAAGCTTCCGGCGCAGTGCAGCGGGTCGTCCCGCTCGACATAGCGTGCGATTTCCGCATCATTTAGCGAACGAAACTGAACGGTGGTCCGGTCGAGATGATAGGACTCGCTCCGATCGAATGCGCGCAGCAGGCAGACACCCGTCAGGAAGACCACCGTTTCGCCGCTAAAACGCCGCAACGCACTGCGCGCACTCTTTGCGCTTAGAGGCTTTCCGGTCGGCGTGCCTTCAAACACCGCCACCTGGTCGGACCCGATGACCAGTGCCTCGGGATGCTGCCGGGCGACCACGCGGGCCTTTTCCCGGGACAGGCGTTCGACGAGCTCGGTCGGCGTCTCGTCAGCGAGGGGCGTCTCGTCGAGATCCGCAGGCACCACCTCGAAGGGTATGCCCAGCCGGCCGAGGAGTTCGGACCGGCTGCTGCTGCCGGATGCAAGGATAAGGCACGGAGATGGGTCTTCAGGCCGCATGGTTTGTCATTGATTTCTGATGTATAATGTCGCGTTTGCTTACGCGCGCAACCTCAATGCTGAGGGTGCCTCGCGGAAGCCGTCGTATGCGAGATAGGTGAGGCCATGTCCCGGGATTTTCCAGACTGGATCAATCCCTGGACTGCGGCTGAGGGGCGACGTCAGTTTGTCGGTACCGTCCCTCTGGAGCGGATGAAAAGACTGGCTCCCCTGTTGGAATCGACAGACGGCGAAGTCGGTTTCGAACTGCATTTTTCGCTTGACGAAGAGCGCAGGCCGAAGCTGGCGCTGAGAACACAGGCCCGGTTGCCGTTGAGGTGCCAGGCGAGCCTCGAGGTCTACGAGCACCCCGTGGCGCGAAGCAGCGTCCTCGCGGTGATTCAGGACGAGGCGGAAATCCCGCTCCTGACACCGGATCTTGAGCCGGTGCAGGCGGAAAAGGGTCGGATCGCGGTGGCGGAGCTGGTCGAAGATGAGCTGCTGCTCGGGTTACCCGAAGTGCCTCGAAAACCGAATCTTGAGTCGGTGCGCTACAGCACGGGCTCGGAAGAAGACGAGCCGACGCCCGGAGCGTCTGCAAATCGCCCCAACCCTTTTGCGGTGCTCAAGGGTCAGCTGGGGCCGGAAGACGGCAAGTGATGGGTCGATCACCCAAGCGCTTGG